>JALZAI010000096.1 GCA_030948475.1 Actinomycetota bacterium | reverse complement strand
GGCCAGCACCGACCAGCCGTCCGCGGCGAGTGCGCGCACGGTGGCCGCCCCGATGCCGCGTCCCGCGCCGGTCACGATCGCAACCCTGCTCATGCAGCGCGCCATTCGGTTACGACGTCGACCAGCTCGGCGGCGAGCTTGTCGAGCAGCGCGTCGCCTTCGTCGGCGTTCGCCCCGGACGGGTCGCCGAGGATGCCGTTCTCAGTCACCGCGCGCAGGCCGCCCTGCCGCACCAAGGGGGCCAGCTCGCTGAGAGGTCGCACGTTGCCGGGGACGATGCGGTCGGTGCGGACGGAATCCGGGCGCAGGGCGAGCAGCAGCGAGGTCTCGGTGCGTCCGGCATGCGGGTCCCCGTCCCACCGCGGCATGAACACCGCGACGTCACGCGACTCCGCGCGCAGCCGCTCGACCGCCCGAGTGACCGGCTCGGCGTTGCCCCCGTGCGCCGAGACGAACAGCACGTGCCGGAACGTGTCGAAGGCCGATCGGCCTAGCTCGAGCACGAGCAGTTCCACAGCAGGCTGGCCGATCGACAGGGTTCCTGGGAATCCCGCGTGTTCCCCGCTCGAGCCGTAGCTGACCGCCGGCGCGACCAGTACGTCGGGGTGTGCCGCGTCGAGGCGCTCGCACAGCGCGACGGCGATATCGCTGTCGGTTGACAGCGGCAGATGCGGGCCGTGCTGCTCGGTCGAGCCGAGTGGGATCGCTAGCAGCGCGTCTGCCTCGGCCCGGGTAAGGACATCAGGCCAGGCGAGGTCAGCGAGCCAGGGCATCCGAGAGAGCCAGTCCGGCCAGGGGATTCTCGTCGCACGCGCGATCCGGCGGGCGGCGGGACAGCGTGATCGGGACCGGCTTGGTGCGATGTGAATGATCGAGCGACGGCTTGGGCGCGGACGCTGAGTCGACGGCGGCAAGCGCCCGCTCGCCGTAGCCCTTCACGCATTCGGGATCAGGGCCGTCCAGCGGTAGGCCGGTGAAGAACTTCGCTGCCATGCAGCCGCCCCGGCACGCGTCGAAGGCCGAGCACGACCTGCAGGCACCGCCGGTCTGCGGCTGGCGCAGCTCGGTGAACAGTTCGGACTGCCGCCACACCACGGTGAAGCCGCCCACTTCGCGGACGTTGCCCGCGAGGAAGTTCTGGTGGATCGCGAACGGGCAGGCGTACACGTCACCGACCGGGTCGATGAGGCACACCACCCGCCCTGCGCCGCACAGGTTGAGGCCGGGCAGCGCTTCGCCGTACCCGGCGAGGTGGAAGAACGAGTCACCGGTAAGCACGTCCTCACCGCGCGCCACGAGCCAGTCGTAGAGCTCGCGCTGCTGCGCGGGCGTCACGTGCAGCTCGTCCCAAACGTCCGCACCTCGTCCGGACGGACGGAGCCGGGTGATGCGCAGCTGCGCGTTGTACCCGTCGGCGATCGCTTTGAAGTCGTCGAGCTGGCTGACGTTGTGCCGGGTCATCACGACCGAGATCTTGAAGCCGGAAAACCCGGCGTCGGCGAGGTTCTGCATCGCCCGCATCGCCGTGTCGTACGAGCCCGATCCCCGAACCGCGTCGTTGACCTCAGCCGTCGCGCCGTCGAGCGAGATCTGCACGTCGACGTAGTCGCTGACCGCGAGTCGCTGCGCGACCTCGGGCGTGATCTTGACGCCGTTGGTCGAGAACTTCACGCCAACGTGGTGCGCGGTCGCGTAGTCGACGAGTTCCCAGAAGTCCGGACGCACCGTCGGTTCGCCACCGCCGATGTTGACGTAGAAGACCTGCATCCGTTCGAATTCGTCGATCACAGCCTTGCACTCGGCGGTGCTCAACTCACGGGGATCGCGCCGCCCGGACGAGGACAGGCAGTGCACGCACGAGAGGTTGCACGCGTAGGTCAGTTCCCAGGTGAGGCAGATGGGGGCGTCCAGCCCGAACTGGAACTGCTCGACGAGGGGCAGGGGAGCGGCAGTTTCGACGGCCGTCACGGCGCGGTCCTCTCGGAGATCATCTGGGACGCCGCAAGGGTGGCGAGTGCGGCGCGGTACTGCGCCAACTCCACATCCGGCACGCCGGCGTGCTCGCACGCTTCGCGTGCCGTCGGATATTCGCCGAGGGACCGGAGTACGGCCAGCAGCGTCGGGCTCTTGAGAAATGACAACCGCCGGGTGCCGAAGTGGTACAAGAGCGCGCCGAACCGCTCTGGGCGGATCGAGACCAGGCCGTGGATCTGCCAGGCGGTGTCGAGCTCGAACGGCGTGGCGAGACTAGGCGACCCAGATGCCGCAGCGTCAGTAGACACCGCACATGCCGTCGATCGATACCTCTTCGACCAGCACGTCTTCGACCAGCACGTCTTCGACCAATACGTCTTGGACACCTCGGTCCTCGACGGCGCGCTCCTGCTCGACGCTCTGGGTGGGCTCGTCGGCCATGATCTTCTCCGTTCGGTGTGGTTTCGCCGACCGCTTCGACGACGGTCCTCGGCATGCAGACTTCGGCACACTGTGACGAATACCGCGATACGTTAACGCTCATCAGGTCACGGGGACAAGAGCCCGGGCGACAGAGTCTGCATGAGCAACTGAGCCTCGATGAGCCGCGCGTGGTGGCTTGCCGGCGTCAGCCGCAGGACTTTCTTTCGGTACTTCGATTCCAAGACCAGCGTGCTGTGGAGCACTTTCGACCACGAGGGGTCCAACCTGCGCGAGACCCTGGCGAGCAAGTCGAGCGAACTGTCGGTCACGGAGGCCATTTCTCCCGCGGCCGCCGTCGGCGAGCTTCACTCACTGGCCACTGAGCACGGCCGGGTTACACACGGCGCCCTCGCCGTTCGGGTAGGTGGCGCACAGCGAACGGTCAGGACGGCGGCACTCATCGGAATGGTTTACTTCGCTGCCTCTCCCGCGCCGTAGGACAGCGGCCATAGCTTGCAGTTGTCGGCATGTTTTCGCGCGTCCGACGTCACCACCAGCCCTACGGAGGTCCATATGCAGGTCGATGAACTGCTCAAGCCGTTCCCAATCAAGGAGTTCCACCCGTTTCCGCGAGCCATGCTCGGCCCCGGGTCCCACGAGCTGATCGGCCCTGAGGCACTCAAGCTGGGCTTCAAGAAGACGCTGATTATGACGTCCGGACTGCGTGGCACGGACGTCGTCCACAAGATCGCCGAGTCGATGCGCTACCACGGTCTCGAGGTCGTCGTCTACGACAAGGTCGAGTCCAACCCCAAGGACTACAACGTCATGGACGCGGTGTCGCTGTTCCAGGAAAACAGCTGCGACTCCTTCGTCTCCATCGGCGGCGGCTCGTCCCACGACGCCTGTAAGGGCGCCCGGGTATCCGTGGCGCACGACGGCCGCAACGTGAACGAGTTCGAGGGTTTCAACATGAGTGAAAACCCGAAGAACCCGCCGCACATAGCGGTATCGACCACGGCCGGGACCGGCTCGGAGACCTCGTGGGCCTACGTCATCACCGACACGACGACCGATCCTGAGAACCCGCACAAGTACGTCGCCTTCGACGACGCATGTATCGCCACCCTGGCGATCGACGACCCGGTGCTCTACTACGACTGCCCAGTGGCGTTCACGGCGCAGTGCGGCTTCGACGTCCTCGCGCACGCCAGCGAGCCCTACACCTCTCGGCTGGACTTCCCCCCGTCGCTCGGAAACGCGCTGCACGCCATCAAGATGACCTCCGAGCACCTTCGCGCGGCGGTCTGGAACGGTCAGGACCTGGCCGGCCGCCAGGGCATGATGTACGCCCAGTACATCGCGGCGCAGGCGTTCAACTCCGGCGGTCTCGGCATCATCCACTCGATCTCGCACGCGATCAGCGCGTTCTACGACACCCACCACGGACTGAACAATGCGGTCGCGCTGCCCCGCGTGTGGGCGTTCAACATGCCCGCGGTCTACGGCCGTTTCGCCGACATCGCCGAAGCCATGGGCGTCGACACGCACGGTATGACCAAGCCGCAGGCCGCGGACGCCGCGCTCGCCGCGTCGATCCGACTGCTGCGCGACGTGGGCATCCCGGAGAGGTTCTGCGACGTCACGCAGGACTCCTACGTCAAGAACCGGCTCGGCCTCGGCCCGACGAAGTTCTACGAGAACGCCAAGGTCATCACCGGCGACAAGGCAGACGTCGACCGGATCACCAACCACGTCCTCGGTGACGCCTGCACGCCCGGCAACCCCAAGGAGTGCACGTTCGAGACCGTCCGCCCGGTCGTGGACCACTGCATGAACGGCGACCTGGACGATCTGCTGACGTGAGCAGATTCCTGTGCACGAGTGGCGACTTCCGGCCCGAGTGGAGACTCGTATGTCGCCACTCACCGGGTAGGTCGCCGCTCGCGGAGAGATGAGCGAGTTGGGTCAAGGCGTCTTCGACTTCGAATCGGTCGCGGACGTCGTCACCCGCTTCGCCGACCACGGATATCTCGCCGACCAACGGCTGGCCACGACCGTCTTCCTGCAGTCGCGGCTGTCCAAGCCGATGCTGCTCGAAGGGCCGGCCGGCGTCGGCAAGACCCAGCTGGCCAAATCGCTCGCCGAAGTCACCGGCCGTCCGCTGCTGCGGTTGCAGTGCTATGAGGGCCAGGACGAGACGACAGCGCTGTACGAGTGGGACTACGGCAAGCAGCTCCTCTACACCCAGATGCTGCGCGAGAAGATCGGGCAGATCGTCGGCGACGCGGACACCATCGCTGAATCGGTCCGCCGCATCGCCGCGGAGGACAGCGTCTTTTTCTCCGAGCAGTTCCTCTCCTCGCGTCCGTTACTGGAGGCGGTGCGCTCGAACGAGCCCGTGGTATTGCTGATCGACGAGGTCGACCGGGCCGACGAAGCCCTCGAAGCGGTACTGCTCGAGCTGCTCGCCGAATACCAGGTCTCGGTTCCCGAGCTCGGCACCTTCACGGCCAAATTCGAGCCCTATGTCGTGCTCACGTCCAACAACACGCGGGATCTGTCCGCGGCGCTCAAACGCCGGTGCCTGCACCTCACCCTCGAGTATCCGGACGCAGAGCGTGAGCTGAACATCATCCGATCGAAGAACACTGGTCTCCCGGATGCGCTCGCCCGCACCCTGGTGGAAGTGGTGCGCGGGCTGCGCGAGCTCGATCTGCGCAAGGCGCCGAGCATCTCCGAGACGATCGACTGGGCTCGGACGCTGGCGGTACTGGGCGCGACCGAGCTCACCGCGGAACTGCTCTCGCAAACCGCCAACGTGGTCGTGAAGTACGACCGGGATCTCAAGCGCACGCTCGAGGTGCTGCCGAAGCTGGTCGACCCGAATGCGAACGTTCCGGCCCAGGTCGAACGCCACGGGCATGGCCACGGTCACCCCCACCCCCACCAGCACGGCGACAGCAGCCACGCCCATGACGATGGCGACGCCGACCACGTCCCCGATCCTGTCGATCCCGTGGGAGTGGATCGGCGCGCCGGCAAGGACGAGCCAGGCCGGCACAGCCAGGACTACTACGGCGCCCCGGGCCACGATCGAGTTCCCCCCGTCGTCGGCAAGTCCCAGGGCGAACGCTCGTTCGCGGCCCGCGGCTCCCGCCGCAGACCTGTGTAGGCGGGCGGCGTGGAGGCTTCGGTCCACCGATTCGTGCGGCTGCTCCGGTTGTCCGGAGTTCGGATCGGTGTGTCGGAGGCGGTCGATGGGATGCGCGCACTCAGCACCGGAGGCATCGCGGCCGACCGTGAGCTCACCCGCGCCGCACTGCGCGTGTGCCTGATCAAGGACCGCCGCGACGAGCGCACCTTCGACCGCGTCTTCGACCTGTTCTTCCGGCTGCAGCGGGTTCTCGACGATCCCGAACCCGAGCACACGCACGAGCACGACGACCTGTCCGACGAGGGCGAGTTGGACAAGTTCAGTCTGTCCGAGGAGCCCGGTGACAGACCGGACGAGGGGCACTCGCACGGCACGCCGGAGGACATCCGCAAATACTTCGACGAGCAGGACATGGCCCAGCAGTACAACCTGCACCAGGAGGCGAACCGGCTGGACATGGCTTCGATGACCGATGAGATCGTGCTTTCCGATGACACGGCGAGCGACGTCTCCAATGCCGCGAAGGTCCAGTTGACGACCTCGCGGCTGCACAACCCCGGGCGCCCGGGCGAGATCGTCACGACGGAGGGCCTGCGCCTGGACACCGAGCTCTCGGTGGCCCAGGAGATGGCGCTGCTGTCCTGGCTGCAGGACAGCGAGGAGTCCGACGACGGCGAGGATCCCGACCTCGACCCGGCCGAGCTCGCCGCGTTGCGCAACGAGCTCGCCGGTCTGCTGGAGCGGCTGCCCGAGGCATTGCGCAAGCACCTCGAGGCGCTGATGGCCGCCGGTCTCGAGGTGGAGTCGCCGGAGGTCGGTAAGCCGGGGGAGGAGCGGATCGACGAGCACGAACGTGCGGAACTGGAGGAGGCGGTCCACCGGTTGCTGCGCAGTCTGCACGGCGCCCCTCGTCCCCGTCGCAAGATCGCTGCTCGCGGGGATGTCGACGGGGCTCGCACGATGCGCCACAACATGCGCTTCGACGGTGTGCCGTTCAACCCGGTCACCGTAGCGCGGGTGGCCGACCGGCCGCGCCTGCTGCTGCTCGCCGATGTCTCGCTTTCGGTGCGTACCGCGGCGCGGTTCACGTTGCAGCTGGTGCACGGCCTGCAGAGCATGGCTTCGAAGGTGCGCTCGTTCGCGTTCGTGTCCGACCTGGTCGAGATCACCGACCTGTTCGACGAGCACCCACTCGAGGACGCGCTCGGACTCGTCATGGCCGGGCTGCCGGCCGGGGGGGTGCTCGACGTGGACGCCGACTCCGACTACGGCAACGCCCTCGGGACCTTCCTCGAGGAGCACGGCGGGGCGATCACCCGGCGCACCACTGTCATCGTTTTGGGGGACGGACGCGGGAATGGCAAGGACCCGAACTTCGGGGCGATCGGGGAAATCTCCCGGCGGGCGCGTGAGCTGATCTGGCTCACCCCCGAACCGCGGTACTCCTGGCGCCTCGGTTCGTGCGACCTGCCCGGCTACGCCGGCTACTGCGATCGCGTGCACGTGGTGCGCGACCTCGTCGGGCTCGACCGGGTCACCGGACTGCAGACGGCGCGGATGGCGCGATGAGCGTGCACGCCGGGATCGATCCGCTTGCCGCCTGCGCGAACGGCCGCTACCTCGACGAGTTGGTGCTGGTCGAACGTGGCGAGCGGCGAGGTCTAATCGCTCGAGCGCGTCCCGACGGCGGCGTACTCGTGCGCCACCGCCTCGACCCGGCGGAGCTCGACGACGATCTCGCCGATCGACTGGCGGTGACGCTCGCGCCGCTCACCGACGACCACGAGGTGTTCGCGCGGGCGTTCACCGGCATCGTCCTGACCTCCGCGCCGGACCCGCTGATTGCGTGGGAGCGGTTCTATCGCAATAGCCTCGCGCGCATAGACCGTCGTCCGGGCTACAGCGAGATCTATCGACACGCCTTGGCGTTGCTGCCCACCACAACGGTCCTCGACATCGGCGCGGGCTTCGGTTTCCTCTCGCTGCACCTGGCCGAGCGTGGCGTCGAGGTGATCGCCTGCGACGTCGACCCGGGAACGGTGCGCCTGGTGCGTACGATGTCCGCACGGCTGGGCCGCCCGCGCGAGGTCCTGTGCTGCGACGGCGCGTCGGTGCCGCTGCCGGCGGAATGCGTCGACGCTGTCGCGCTGCTGCACGTACTTGAGCACCTCGACCACGACGCAGCGGACGCGGTTCTCGCCGAAGCATTGCGGCTGGCGCGTCACCGAGTCGTCGTCGCGGTCCCGTACGAAGGCGTGCCGAACCCCCTTTTCGGCCACGTTCGTGGCATCATCTGCCAGGATCTCGCCGACCTCGGTGCTCGCTCCGGCTGGAGTTTCGACGTGCACGACCACTACGGGGGCTGGCTCGTACTCGACCGCACGCACGCCCCGACCCGATCGTCCGCCCGGACGGTGGGGCCCTCAAAAAGGAGGAAATCGTCATGACAGAAACCGAAGCGTCTGCTCCGGCACCGATCGCGGATCAGTTCGCGGCCGGCCCCCCCGTCGCCAACGCAGCGCTGGTCGGCGTCCCCACGTTCATGGTGGGGGCAATCGCGCTCGCACTGAACCTGACCAACTACGTCCCGCAAACGCTGGTCGGCGCGCCCATCGCGATCATTCTGCTCGCCACCGGCCTCGGACAGACCATCGCCACGATTTTCGCGCTGCGGGCCGGCGAGAGTGCGGTCGCGAGCGTCTTCGGCATCTTCGGTGGATTCTGGTTGAGCTATGGCGCGTTCGTGCTCGGTGTCTTGCACAACTGGTACGGATTCACGACGCCCGCGCCCGGTGCTTCGCCGGCAGCCGCCGCCGCTGCCGCTGCGACCAACATCGAGAACGCGCAGAAGCTGTTCCTCCTGTCCTGGCTGATCCTGATCGTGGTGTTGACCCTGGTCAGTCTGCGGCTGCCGATGGCGTTCACGCTGCTATTCGTGCTGGTCGACCTCGCGCTGCTGTTCGTGCTCCTCAGCGTCATCAACGCCAGCGCCACTCAGCAGAAGATCGGCGGGTACTTCACGTGGGGGTTCATCGTGATCGGCGCGGTGCTGTTCTACGACGCGATGTCGGCGGCGACCGGCGGAAAGAACTTGCCGCTGGGACGACCGATCATCAAGTAAACGCTGGGCACCAGTTGGGCGCCGTCGAATCAGACGGCGCCCATCTTGCTTGCCACGTAGACTGCCTCGGCGCGCCGGCGCACCTCGAGCTTGCGCATGATGTTCGCGACGTGGAACTTCGCCGTCGTTTCCGAGATGAACAGCGCGCGTCCGATGTCTCGGTTGGACATGCCGCGTGCGAGCAGGCGCAGTACATCGATCTCGCGAGCGGTGAGCGAGCGGCCGCCGCCGGTCGGCGTGGCGGAGAGGCCGCGCACCATCGCGGAGGCGCTCTGCGGGTCGAACGCGTTCTGACCCGCGTGCACCGATCGGATCGCGCGCAGCAGTTCGGACGTGTCGACCTCCTTCACCACGTACCCGCGCGCGCCCCGGCGCAACGCGGCGACGACGACGTTGTCCTCGAGAGTGGTCGTCAGGACGAGCACGGCCAGACCCGGATGGGTGCTGGTCAGACGTCCGCACAGATCCAGGCCGGCGAGCCCGGGCGATCCAGAGAGCTTGAGATCGAGCAGCACCAGCGACGGGTTTGTGGCGGCGACGACGGTCATCGCCTCGTCCGGTGTACCGGCCTCGCCGACCACCCGCACGTCCGGCTCGCGTTCGAGCACCGAGCGCAGTCCCTGCCGGACGACCGCATGGTCGTCGACCAGGACCAGGTCGATCGTGCCGGGGTGCTCGGTCATGTTCGGACCGCGTCGCCGGCCACCCGAGCCGACTCGGACTCGACGCGCACTTCGATGCGGACGCCGCCGATGTTGGACCGGCGGATCGCTAGCGTGCCGGCGAGATCGTCGGCGCGGTGTGCCATGTTCGCCAGGCCCTGGTGCCGACCGTCCGACGTCCCGGCCGCTTCCAGGCGCAGCTTGCGCCGCAGTTCGCGTGGATCGCCGGTGCCGTCGTCGCTGATCCACAGCGAGATCCCGTGATCGGTGTAGCGCAACCGGACCACGGCGCGGGTGGCCTGCCCGTGGATGGACACGTTGAACAGCGCCTCACCGGCGATCCGCCCGAGCGCGTGCTCCGCCTTCGAGTCAAGCGGAACCGGGCGGCCCTCGACCCGCACCGTGACGGCCAGACCCGGCCGGTGCTGCGCGGCCAAGCCCCGCAACAGGCTCGGCAGGCTGGCGATTTCTTCGTCGGCGGGGTCGTGGTGCAGGGCGTAGATCACCGAGCGGACCTGCTCGCCGGCCTGCCCGATGAGGTCGCGCGCCTGCATCAGCCGCGTTACCGTCCCCTCCGCCGCACTGTTGTCGGCTGCCTCGGCCCGGCACACATCCACCGCCAACCCGGCCGAGAGGACGTACTGGGCGACGCTGTCGTGCAATTCGAGCGCGATGCGATGCCGTTCCGCGTCGAGCAACTCGCGCTGGCTGAGCACGCGCAGGCGACCCTCGACCCGCTGGAGCTCGGCCGTGCGTGCCTGCAGGTCCTCGGAGCTGCGCGCGATCTCGTCATAGAGTTCCTGAGCCCGTCCGCTCAGGTCGCTGGCCGTCGCATACATGGTCGCCGTGTGCACGGACATCGCCGCCTGGTTGGCCAGGATGCGCAGCACCCACAGATCCTCGTGCTCGACGGTCTCGTCCACGGGCGGGCTGGCGACCAGCTGGCCGAGCACCTCGCCGTCCAGGGTCATCGGCACGCGCACCCAGCCGGCACGCACGACGGGTTCGCCGCTGGCCTCTTTCCGCTGCCGCTTGAGCTCCTCCCGCAGGGCGGGGGGCAGCGAGAGGTCGGATTCGACGATCCGCCCGGACGGGCTGAGGGCGAGAAAGCGCATCCGGAACCCGCGTAGCGCCGAACTGCTCAGTGCGATCATCGTCCAGCGTGAGCGCAGGTGACCTGCGGCGGCGTGCAACACCTCGAGCAGCAATCCGCGCGGATTCTCACGAGTGCGAACTAGCGCCGAGGAGATCCCTTCCAGGGTGCGCACGGCGGCTGTCATCCGCTCCTCGGTGCGGCGCAGCTCGACGTAATAGGACTTCTTGCCCGACCGGACGCCGGTGAGTGTGCTCAGCGACGAGGGCTCGGCCGTCCGCTGGGGGGTGTCAGAGCGCGGCACGGAACAGTGCAGCCAGATCGGCCTGGCTAGCCGGGCGCGGGTTGGTCGTCAGGCACGCGTCGGCCATC
Source organism: Actinomycetota bacterium (assembly GCA_030948475.1). Classification (GTDB taxonomy): domain Bacteria; phylum Actinomycetota; class Actinomycetes; order Mycobacteriales; family Jatrophihabitantaceae; genus JALZAI01. Next base: position 4,523 of record JALZAI010000096.1, on the reverse strand, counting down.
GCATTCGCGGCCAGGGTGTCGACGTCGCTTTCCTGCACACCGAGTTCGCCGAGTCCCTTCGGTATGCCGAGGTCGTCAGCCGTGCTCCGGACCTTCTCGGCCAGCAGGTCGCCCGCCTCGTCGGACGGAATGCCCGCCACGGCGCAGCCGGCCGTCGTCGCGAGCAACGCGAAGCGCTCCCGCGCCAGTTCGGCATTGAACCGGATCACATGAGGCAACAGCACCCCGTTGACCACGCCGTGCGGCAGGTCGAGCAGGCCGCCGACCTGGTGGCTCATCGCATGCGCGGCGCCGAGAATGGCGTTGCTGAAGGCCAGTCCGGCCTCCAGGCTGGCCTGCGCCATATGGTCGCGGTGCTCGACCGATTCCCGGCGTCCGATCATCTGAGGCAGATTGTCGAAGACCAGACGTACCGCGTTGAGCGCATGCCCGTCGGTGAGCGGATTATTCGCGAGCGACACGAACGACTCGATGCCGTGGGTCAGCGCGTCCAGGCCGGTCGCGGCCGCCAGGTCGTCGGGCATCGTAGTGAGCACCCGAGGGTCGGTGAGCGAGATGTCCGGGACGAGCGCGCGTCCCATGATCGTGACCTTCACCGAGTGGGCGGTGTCGGTGATGATGCAGAACTGCGAGACGTCGGCGCCGGTGCCGGCAGTGGTGGGAATCATCAGCAGCGGTGGGATAGCCCGGGTGACCCGATCCACACCGGCATAGTCGAGGATCGTGCCGCCGTTGCTCGAAAGGATCGCGATCCCCTTGGCCGCGTCGATGCACGAGCCTCCGCCGATGGCGATGAGTACGTCGCACTCGGACTCCTGGTAGCGCTCGAAGCCGGCCGCGATCTCATGGTCCTTCGGATTGGGCGTGACGTCGGACCACACCGTGGGATGCAGGTCGACTTGGGCGAGGTGGCCCAGGAGCTCGGCGACCCAACCCGCGGCGAGCAGTCCTGGGTCGGTTACCACGAACGGACGTCGCGCGCCGAGCCGCCGCGCGGCGAATCCCGCCTCGGCGAGTGACCCGGCGCCGAACACGACCTCAGGCGCCTGGAACTTGATTACTCGGGACGGCGCCACGGTCGACGTCACGGATGCCCCTTCGTAGACTTGTGTAGCGAATCGGGAGGGGCCCAGCCTGACTGATCGGGCAGGTAGGGTCAATGGTTGCTGAGACCCGATGCGCTCACCGACGCAGAGCGGTAAGAGCCCGCTCCCAGGCGTCGGCCGCGTCCGTCTCGACGTAGCTGGGACGTTCGTCGCAGAAGAAGCCGTGCGGAGCTCCCGGGTACACGACAACCTCGTGCTCGCCCCCCGCGCGCTCCAGTGCCCCAGCGATGGCTGCCCGTGCCGCCTCGTCGACGAGATGGTCGCGCTCGCCGGTGAGGACGAGAACCCGAGTGCCGTGCTCGGCGAGGCCGGGGGTCAGCTCGATGGTCGGCTCCGGGCGGCTCAGCGCGATGTCGGTGCCGGTCAGCCAACCCGGATAGAACGCGACGAGGGTCGGTACCGGGACCTGGGTCGATGCGTAGTAGACGAGGTGACCGCCGACGGACAGGCCGAGCAGCGCCGCGGGGCCGAACTGCTCGATGACGGCTCGGACGTCGGCGAGCACACCGTCGCGGGTCACGCCGCCGAGCAGGTCCAGCCCGCGCGCCCGTCCCGCCTCGTCGGCGGCCAGCTCGATGCGCTGGCCCGCGCGATGGTAGAAGTCCGGCACGACCGCGGTGAACCCCGCGTCCGCCAGCCGCTCGGCGACCGATCGGACGTAACCCGTCACCCCGAACATCTCGAAGCCGACGATCACCACTGGGTGTTCTCCGGCGTCGGGACGGGCGAGGTAGGCGGCCATGCGTTCGCCGTCGACCGGGACCTCGACCCATTCAGTGCGCACGACCGCCACGCTAACCTGACCGGCCGCTGCCATTCACCTCGATCCGACGAGATTTGGGTCGCCGAAACGCGGCGCGACGGTTAATATCTGCGCCGGGCACAGCCATCCAGGCAGTGTCGGCAACACCGAGCGCAACGGGCGAATCAGAATGCCACCACGGCCCAAGCGGATGCCTCCATGACCGGGGCTGACGTCCGGATCGAGGAGTTCGACGCCGACCGGCGGAATCTGAAATGGTTGTTCCGGCTGGCTGAGGACTCTGACCAGATGCTCGACAGTTACCTCGACCTTGGACGGGTCTGGGTGGCGCTGGGCGAACGGGGCGATGTGCTCGGCCACCTTCTGGCCGTTGCGCGCGGAGATGGCTCGACGTGGGAGGTCGTCAGCACGGCGGTGGTGGAGGACCGGCGCGGGACGGGCATCGGCCGCCGACTTCTCGAACACGCCGTCAACGAGGCACACCGGGCCGGTGCGAGCCGGGTCGAACTCGCGACCGCAACCGCCGACATCGGTAACCTGCGTTTCTATCAGCGCTGTGAGTTCCGCATGAGCCGCATCGTGCGGGACGCTTTCGGCCCGCACACCGGCTACCTCGAACCGATCGACATCGACGGTATTGCGCTGCGCGACCAGGTCTGGTTCGACCGAGACCTCTGAGCACCTCGGCCGGCACTGCGATATCCATTCCTCATAGCGGCCCGTACGCCACTGGCAATCGCCGCTCACGACTCGCCAGGCCGTCGCCCCCGGCATGGCGGGCGCGGGTTGATCGAGCGCACACGACACAGCCGAGCCACCCGGATGTGCTACGGACGGCCGCGGCCTCCCGGAAACTGTCACAGGGCCGTCCCATACTTCGGAGCACCATGAGATTCCTGCACACCTCCGACTGGCACCTCGGCCGCACGCTGCACGGGGAGCGACTGCTCGAGCACCAGCGCACATTCCTGCGCTGGCTCGTCGCGACTGCCGTCGCGCGGCGGGTCGACGCGGTCCTGGTCGCCGGGGATGTGTACGACCGAGCGGTGCCACCGACCGACGCGGTCCGGCTGCTCGACGATGCGCTTGCGGACCTGTCCCGCGCCGGAATCACCGTGATCTTGACCAGCGGCAACCACGATTCGGCGATCCGGCTCGGCTTCGCCGGCGCGCTCGCGGCTCGCGCCGACGTGCACCTGCGCACCAGGCCGGCAGATCTCGCCGAGCCAGTGGTGCTGGACGGCGTCGGGGTGTACGGCATTCCCTACCTGCTGCCGGACGCGGTGATGGCGGAACTCTGCGCAGAGCGATCTCACGAGGCTGTACTGGCCGCGGCGACCGAGCGGATCAGGCAGGACGCCGAGCGCCGCAGTCTCGACGCGATCGTCGTCATCGCGCACGCGTTCGTCACCGGGGGCGCGGCGTCGGGATCCGAGCGCGACATCCGGGTCGGCGGCATCGGGGACGCACCGGCCGGCGTGTTCGCCGGGATCGACTACGTCGCGCTCGGGCACCTGCACGGTGCGCAGCAGGTGGCGCCCAACGCTCGCTACTGCGGCTCGCCGCTGCCGTTCTCGTTCGGCGAGCGGCACCACACCAAATCCGTCGCCCTGGTCGAGGTTTCGGACGGCACGGTCAGCCATGAGCTGCTCGCCACGCCGGTGCCGCGCCCGATGGCCGAGCTGTCCGGCCGTCTCGAGGAGCTGCTCGCTGCCGACGGGCCGGCATCCGATGCCTGGATCAAGGTCGTGCTCACCGACCCGCACCGTCCGCCAGCTGCGATGGACCGGTTGCGCGAGCGCTGGCCGCACACCCTGGTGCTGGACTTCTGTCCCGACACCGAAAAAGTGGCGGCGTCCGACGACCTGGCTCGCCTCGGCCGCACGAGCGACCCGATCGAGGTCTGCTCGCTGTTCGTCGAGTGGGTCGACTCGACATATCCCGACCGTGCCCAGGTCGACGCACTGCACCGCGCGGTCGAGGCGGTGCGCCGCGCGGAGCTGTCCGCATGAACCCCGGCGGGAGGCTTGAATGAGGCTGCACCACTTGCGGCTGCGCGCTTTCGGCCCCTTCGCAACAGAACAGACCATCGACTTCGACCCGCTCGGCGCCGGCGGGTTGTTCCTGCTGGACGGTCCGACCGGCGCCGGGAAGTCGACGGTCCTGGACGCGATCACCTTCGCCCTGTACGGCCCGGGCGAGCGCGGCGGCGATGGCCGGCTGCACTCGCACTTCGCCGACCCTTCGGTCGAGCCGCGAGTGGTGCTGGAGTTCTCGCTGCGCGGCGTGCGGCAACGGGTCACGCGCACGCCGGAGTTCCCGCGTCCGAAGCGCCGCGGCGACGGGACCACGATCCAGCATGCGGCAGTCCACCTGCAACGCCACGAGAACGGACAGTGGGTCAGCCGCTCGTCCAACAAGGCCGAGGTTGGCGAGATTCTAGGCGACGAGATCGGACTGACCCGCGACCAGTTCACCCAGGTCGCTTTGCTGCCGCAGGGCGAGTTCATGCGGTTTCTGCGCGCCACCGACGACGACCGGCGGGTGCTGTTGACCCGGCTGTTCGGTACCCAGCTCTACGACCGGATCACCGACGAGCTGGAGCGGTGCCGCCAGGTTGCCGCGAAAGAACTCGAGGCCGCCCGCCTGCACGT
>JALZAI010000054.1 GCA_030948475.1 Actinomycetota bacterium | reverse complement strand
CAGTCGGGGTGCGGACCGCGTCGGCTGCGGGCTGGACGCGCGCGCTCGAACTCGGCGTGCCGGTCGTCCGTGACGGCGGATTCACCGAGGTCGCGCCGAATACCCAGACCGCCGCGATCCTGCTCCCGTGGTGAGCCCACCGATCGGCACCGTAGCCCCGAACTTTCCGGTCGGGGGAGCGGTAGCCGCGTCGGGCGCAACCCGCGCGGACGTCGAGGCCGCGCTCGCAGCGCGGAGCTGAGCCGCCCGACGCCCCCACGCGGCGGGATCGCGCTACAGCAGCGACTCGTAGAGCTCGACGGTGCGGTGCGCGATGGTGTCCCAGCCGAACTCGTGGACGGCCCGCTCGCGCCCGGCCCGTCCCATCGCGGCGGCGCGGACCGGGTCGCCGCACAGCTCGTTGACTGCCTCGGCCAGGCCGGCCTCGAACTCCTCGGCCGGGACCGGCAGGTAGGGGACCAGCAGCCCGGTGCGCCCGTCAGCGACCACCTCGGGGATCCCGCCGATGGCGCTCGCGACGACCGCGGTCTCGGTCGCCATGGCCTCGAGATTGACGATGCCCAGCGGCTCGTACACGGACGGGCACACGAACACGGTTGCATGCGTCAGCAGCTGCACGACATCCGGACGCGGCAGCATGTCCCGGATCCAGATCACGCCGGTGCGCGATTGGCTCAGCTCGGCGACCGTCGCCTCGGTCTCGGCGGCGATCTCCACCGTGTCGGGCGCGCCGGCGCAGAGCACGAGCTGGATCGACGGGTCGAAGTGCTTCGCCGCGGCCAGCAGGTGGGCCAGGCCCTTCTGGCGGGTGATCCGCCCGACGAAGATCAGGTAGGGACGGCCGCGGTCGATGCCGAACTTGTCGAGCAGGTCGACGGACGTGGCGGGGGCGTAAAGTTCGGTGTCAATGCCGTTGTGGATCACATGCACCCTGGACGGGTCGACGAACGGGTAGGCGTCCAAGATGTCGGCCCGCATGCCGTAGGAGACCGCAACGATGGCCTGCGCCGTCTCGTAGGCCTGCCGCTCCGCCCAGGACGACACCTGGTAGCCGCCGCCGAGCTGCTCGGCCTTCCACGGACGGGCCGGCTCCAGCGAGTGCGCCGAGAGCACGTGCGGCGCCCGGTGCATCGCCGCACCAAGGACGCCGGCCAGGTTCGCGTACCAGGTGTGCGAGTGCAGCACGTCCGCGTTCGCGACGTTGGCCGCCATCTCCAGATTGACGCCGAGCGTGCGCAGCGCGGGGTTCGCCTCGACGAGGCCGGCGGGTGTCCGATAGGCGCGCACACCCGGCTCGTCCCGGTCACCGCCGAACGCGTGCACATCGACGTCCACGATCTTGCGAAGCTCCCGGACGAGGAACTCGACGTGCACGCCGGCGCCCCCATATACCTCAGGGGGGTACTCGCGAGTCAGCACCGCAACGCGCATGGAACCGACCCTAGACCGGAGCGACGGTCCGACCGTTAGGGTTGGGATATGGCCAGAGAGCCGCGGGTCCTCGGCATGGTGCTTGCCGGTGGCGAGGGCAAGCGGCTCTGGCCGCTGACCGCCGACCGCGCCAAGCCTGCGGTCCCGTTCGGCGGCAACTATCGCCTGATCGATTTCGTCCTCTCCAATCTCGTCAACGCGGGGTACCTACGCATCTGCGTGCTCACGCAGTACAAGTCGCACTCCCTGGACCGGCACATCACCCAGACCTGGCGAATGTCCACCGTGATCGGCAACTACGTCACTCCGGTGCCGGCACAGCAGCGCCTGGGCCCGCGCTGGTACACCGGCAGCGCGGACGCCATCCTGCAATCGTCCAACCTCATCTACGACGACAAGCCCGACTACATCGTCGTGTTCGGTGCCGACCACGTCTACCGCATGGATCCGCGCCAGATGGTGACCCAGCACATCGAATCCGGCGCGGGCGCGACCGTGGCCGGCATCCGCGTGCCGCGCACCGAGGCGAGCGCCTTCGGGGTGATCGACGCCGAGGCCGGCGGCAAGGTCAAGGGCTTCCTGGAGAAGCCCGAAGATCCGCCCGGCCTGCCGGACAACTCCGAGCAGACCTTCGCGTCGATGGGCAACTACGTCTTCAGCACCCAGGCACTGCTCGAGGTGCTCAAGGAGGACGCCGAGGACGAGGACTCCGTCCACGACATGGGCGCCAGCATCATGCCGAGAATGGTCAAGCACGACCGGGCCTATGTGTACGACTTCGCCGACAACGACGTCCCCGGCGCCGAGGAGCGCGATCACGGCTACTGGCGCGACGTCGGGACGCTGGACGCCTACTACGCGGCCCACATGGACCTGGTCGCCGTGCACCCCATCTTCAACCTCTACAACCTGCAGTGGCCGATCTACACCCATCACCCGCACCTGCCGTCGGCGAAGTTCGTCGAGGGCGGCATCGCTCAGGAATCGCTCGTCGGCGCCGGCACGATCGTGTCCAGCGCGACGGTGCGGCACAGCATCCTCTCGCCCAATGTCCGGCTGCATGCCGGCGCCTACGTCGAGGGCTCGGTACTGCTGGACGGCGTGCAGATCGGGCGCGG
>JALZAI010000045.1 GCA_030948475.1 Actinomycetota bacterium | reverse complement strand
GCCCTTTCCGCCCGACTGCCGGATGAACTTGCCCTCGACCTTCTCGACCCGCTTGCGGATCGTCTCGCGGTAGGCCACCTGCGGCTTGCCGACGTTCGCCTCGACCTCGAACTCGCGGCGCATCCGGTCGACCAGGATCTCCAGGTGCAACTCGCCCATGCCGGAGATGACGGTCTGCCCGGTCTCCGCGTCGTTCTGGACGCGGAAGGTCGGGTCCTCCTCGGCGAGCTTCTGGATCGCGATACCCAGCTTCTCCTGGTCGGCCTTGGTCCTCGGCTCGATGGCGACGTCGATGACTGGGGCCGGAAACGTCATGGACTCCAGGACGATTGGCTTCTGCGGGTCGGACAGCGTGTCGCCGGTTGTTGTCTGCTTCAGCCCGGCGACGGCGATGATTTCGCCGGCACCGGCACGCGGTAGCTCCTCACGCTTGTTCGCGTGCATCTGGTAAATCTTGCCGATCCGCTCCTTGCGGTCCTTCGTCGAGTTCAGCACCTGGCTGCCGTTGTCGAGGACGCCGGAGTAGATGCGGACGTAGGTCAGCTTGCCCAGGAACTTGTCGGTGGCGATCTTGAACGCGAGCGCAGAGAGCGGCTCGGACTCGTCGGTGTTACGGGTGGCCGGCGTCTCGCCGTCCAGCAGCAGCCCGTCGATGCTGGGCACGTCCAGCGGCGAGGGCAGGAAGTCGACCACCGCATCGAGCATGGGCTGCACGCCCTTGTTCTTGAACGCCGAGCCGGTCAGCACTGGGTTGACCGCGCCCGCGATCGTCGCACGCCGGATGGCCTGCTTGAGCGTCGGGACCGAGAGGTTCTCGCCCTCGAGGTAGGCCTCGGCGATCGCGTCGTCGACGTCGGCGAGCTGCTCAATCAGCTTCTCGCGGTACTCGTGGGCCTGGTCGAGCATCCCCTCGGGGATCTCCTCGATGGTGTAGTCCTCGCCCTTGACCGTCTCGCCGCGCCAGGTGAGCGCGCGCATTCCGAGCAGGTCGACGACGCCGATGAAACTTGCCTCGTTCCCGATCGGCAGCTGCAGTACCAGCGGATTCGCGGCGAGACGCTCGACCATCATGTCGACGCAACGGAAGAAATCCGCGCCGGTGCGGTCGAGCTTGTTGACGAAGCACATCCGGGGGACGCCGTACTTCTCCGCCTGCCGCCAGACCTGCTCGGTCTGCGGTTCGACACCGGCGACTCCGTCGTATACCGCCACCGCGCCGTCGAGCACGCGCAGCGAGCGCTCGACCTCGACGGTGAAGTCGACGTGGCCGGGCGTGTCGATGATCTGGATCGTGTGACCCTTCCACGTGCACTTGGTGGCCGTGGACGTGATCGTGATGCCGCGCTCCTGCTCCTGCTCCATCCAGTCCATGACGGCGCCGCCGTCGTGGACCTCACCGATCTTGTAGGTGATCCCGGTGTAGAAGAGGATGCGTTCGGTGGTCGTGGTCTTGCCCGCGTCGATGTGCGCCATGATCCCGATGTTGCGGGTCTTGGCGAGCTCGGCGTTGTTGGCCATGATTCCTTCTCTTATAGTGCTGGCGTTGCCGGGGTGGCCGGTTACCAGCGGTAGTGCGCGAAGGCCTTGTTGGACTCAGCCATCTTGTGGGTGTCTTCGCGACGCTTGACGCTGGCCCCGAGGCCGTTGCTTGCGTCGAGCAGTTCGTTCATCAGGCGCTCGGTCATCGTCTTCTCCCGGCGCTGGCGCGAGTACCCGACCAGCCAGCGCAGCGCCAGGGTGGTGCTGCGGCCGGGCTTGACCTCGATCGGTACCTGGTAAGTGGCCCCGCCGACCCGCCGGCTCTTGACCTCGATCGCCGGCTTCACGTTGTCGAGGGCGCGCTTGAGCGTGACCACCGGGTCGGTCCCGGACTTGTCGCGGGTGCCCTCGAGAGCGCCGTAGACGATGCGCTCGGCCAGCGAACGCTTGCCGCCCATCAGGATCTTGTTCACCAGCTGGGTGACCAGCGGTGAGCTGTAGACCGGATCGATCACCAGGGGGCGCCGGGGCGCCGGACCCTTGCGCGGCATTAGATACGCCCCTTCGCAAAGTCCGGCGCCGGAGCTGCAACCTTCGTGCGCGGCATTAGCTCTTCTCCTTCTTCGCTCCGTAGCGGCTGCGCGCCTGCTTTCGGTTGCGGACGCCCTGGGTGTCCAGTGAACCGCGGATGATCTTGTAACGAACGCCGGGAAGGTCCTTCACCCGGCCGCCGCGGACGAGCACGATCGAGTGCTCCTGCAGATTGTGGCCCACGCCCGGGATGTAGGCGGTGACCTCGACGCCGCTGGTCAGCCGCACGCGCGCGACCTTGCGCAGCGCCGAGTTCGGCTTCTTTGGGGTCGTGGTGTAGACGCGCGTGCACACGCCACGGCGCTGGGGCGAACCCTTGAGCGCCGGGGTCTTCGTCTTGCTGATCTTGTCCTGCCGACCCTTGCGGATCAGCTGCTGGATCGTAGGCATGCGGCCTGCAATCTCCTCATCAGTTTGTATACCTTTGGTCCTGCTTGTCCGATCCCCGAGGTCGGGCGTGTCGTTCCCGCGCCTCAGGCCAGCCCGGGAGTGTTTGCCCGGTCTGGACGGTGGAGCCCCATGCTCTGGAAGTCGCCCGCAGCGAGCGCCGCGGCTCAACAGTTCAACTGGCGCAAGGCAAGGCCCGGATCACTCCAGGCACAGCCCACAACCCTACTCGACGCCTGCGGCCGACTCCAAATTCGTTCCGACCAGACGTTTTCCCCTGAACGGCAGTCCAGGACTCAGCGGTAGTCGTCGTAGCCGAACTCGTCCAGCGGTACGGCCGGTCCGAGCGTCCCCCCGGTGCTACCACCGAATCCGTAGTAGTCGTTTTCGTCGTAGCCGGCCATCGAGAAGGCAGCTGCACGGGCCTCTTCGGTGGGGTTCACCTCGACATTGCGGTATCGCGAGATGCCCGTGCCGGCCGGGATCAGCTTGCCGATGATGACGTTCTCCTTCAGCCCGACCAGCGAGTCGCTCTTGGCCGAGATGGCGGCGTCGGTGAGCACCCGCGTCGTCTCCTGGAAGGACGCGGCCGACAGCCACGACTCGGTGGCCAGCGACGCCTTGGTGATACCCATCAGCACGGGACGTCCGGAGGCCGGCTCGTTGCCCTCGGCCACGACCCGGCGGTTCTCAGCCTCGAAGATGCTGCGCTCGGCCAACGAACCGGGCAGGAACTCCGTGGCACCGGACTCGATCACCGTGATGCGCTTGAGCATCTGCCGGATGATCACTTCGATGTGCTTGTCGTGGATGGCCACACCCTGGCTGCGGTAGACCTCCTGGACCTCGCGCACGAGGTGCAGTTGCACCTCACGCGGACCCATGATCCGCAACACGTCGTGCGGGTTGACCGCGCCGGCGACCAGTTGCTGACCCGCTTCGACCGACTC
>JALZAI010000022.1 GCA_030948475.1 Actinomycetota bacterium | reverse complement strand
GCGCCGCACTGCGTCCGGATTCTGGTCTTAGGCGTGCCGAGCTACTACTTGATCAGCGGTGCCAGGGCCTTGAGGTCCTGGTTTCCATAGCGCGTCATCGGAGCGATGTAGGAGCCCTCGGTGATTTCATTCCAGCTGATCAGGCCGAAGTCATCCGGATGGGTGGCCGCGTTGCCCTTGAACAGCGTGACCACGGTTTGCCCGGCCTTGCGCGGGACGCAGGACGACCCACCGGAAATTTCCTTGTTGTAACCGGGTGTGAACGGAGCCACCCAGACCTTCGCGGTACCGTCCGGATTCTTGCCAGTGGCCCGTACCTGGGCCGCGAGCGTCGCCAGTTGCTGGAAGGACTGCGGGTTCTTGTAGGGATTCTGCGACGACCAGTAGTAGGCGTCACCGTCCAGGTACGGCGCACGACTGGTGCTCCATGAACTCTCGTCGCCGACGATCCGCAGGTGCGAACGGAACAGCGAGTTCTCGTGCTGCAGTACCGAGACTGGGTACTTCCGGCTTCCCTGCCAGATGACGGTGGGCTTGCTGGACTGCGCGCGATCAAATGCCAGGTCCGATCCGTACTTGTTGAGGAAGTAGTGCAGATCGTTGTCGATCTGGCTCTGCGGCAGGACTCGGGCCGATGCCTTGTAGCTGAGCCAGAGCGAGAACGGAATGCCTTCGGCGTTGACCTTGTGTACAGCGTCGACCATCATTTGCAGGCGTCGGCTGTACGGATTGCTGTTGACCGTCTGCGTGGACGAGCCGGTACCGGCCCAGTTGACTGCGAAACCGGTGAGACCGAAAGCTGCGGCCTGGCGGACTTCGGACTCGATGAAACCCGGATCGTCCTGGCTGTAGATGTGGCTCGGTACGTCGGTGAGCAGGTTGCCGGAGTAGGAGGACTTCGTTCCGCATCCGCTGGCGTCCAGGGTCGCCGGCAGCGGGAGCGTCGAGGACTTGATTGGGTAGTTCGGACCGAGTGAGCTCGTCCAGTGGTTCGCGCTCCACCACAGGTAGTAGTAGGCAAAGACCGGCGGCTTGGCGGTGGTTGTCGCCTGCGCGCGGGTTGGGGTGCTTGCTGCTTGCAGCGCGAGGACCGCTGCGATGAGACAGGCGACGATCGTCGCGACGATTCGAGGCCGCCGGGCCAGCTCGCTGTTGGACAGTGCATGGGTCTTCGTCAAAATGATCGACTCCAGAGCTAAAACCCCGCTCGGATAACCCGCGTTGACGTTCGCTAGACGGGCGAAACGCGACGCGACACGGACTTTGCTCAGACGGCACTGCGCCTAGTCAGCTCGCCTTCGCGGCGTCATCCCATCATCGACTTCGGGGGTCCGGACCTTAGGCCTACCGCTGGCTGCTTCTCGGGGACTCTCGCTCAATCTTCTGGGTCAGCTGTCGACTGTGATCTTCCATGCTGGGTGGATCTCGGACCACAGCGTCTCACCATGGAAATGTGAGGTGTCCTGCACCCATGCTCCGGTGATCGCGACGTGCTGACCGTTCCCGGGTATCTGCGGGTCGGTGAAGTGGCCGCGGTCGGCACAATTGTCGGGTCGCACCGTGCAGTGCTGCGGAATGACCTCGACGACCATCCGCGGAGCCGTGTCCGACTCCTGGTCGGAGCTGCACGCCCACGCCAGGTTGCCGGGGGTCAGGTACTTCGTCTGACCGGGATCCAGCAACATTGCCAGGTGGGTGTCGCCGTCCCTCTGGTCGGTGGTGATGCAGCCCACGGTGCCGTGAACGGTGATGCACGCCGCTCGCACGGTGAGCCGAATCGGGGTGAATACTCCGGCCCGCGGATTCTCCCGGTTGCGACAGCCGGGGAACTTGCGGCCGTCGCGGGTTGTCGACGACGCAGTGCTGGCAGAAGGCACGATGGTCGGGCTCTGACTCGGTGACGGGCTGCTCGCTCCGTCGGGGGTCGGCTGACTCGGTGGCGCCGACTTCGGCGGCGGGTTTCTCGCCAAGCCACAGGCAGTGAGCTGGCTCACGACAACAATGAGCGCGCCCAGCAAGACTCGCACCCGGACGCGTGGCCGCCTCGCGTCGTCCATCGCTCGGTGACCCCTCTCACCCTTGCGCCCAATGTCTCTGCCGATCAGATGGCACCAGTTGATTACCGGACGGTACGTGATCGCGGCCCGGGCCACACCGAGCGACTGGCTCATCGCGAGGTGGGCTGTTCATCCGACTGATCTGCCGCGACGTGGCAGGCTCGCACCGTGAGCGACGCTTGCGAGCGACCCAAGGGTGTGGCTAGGCGAGCCCCGGCGGTGGACGTCCGGGATGCGAACTTGGCCGAACTCGACCCGGTCACGCTGTATCGCATTCTCGCGCTGCGTACTGACGTGTTCGTCGTAGAGCAGGACTGCGCCTACCCCGAGCTGGACGGGCGGGACCTGGAACCGGACGCGCGTCAGGTCTGGATCGAGCGAAACTGCGCGGTGCTCGCCACGCTGCGGCTGCTGCGCGACTCGGACGGCTCGGTCCGCATCGGCCGAGTCGCGACGGCGAGGTCAGCGCGCGGAGCGGGGCTCGCCGCCGCGTTGGTGCAGCACGCACTGGTACTGGTAGCGGACGCCGACACCGTGCTCGACGCGCAGTCCTATCTGTTCGACTGGTACGCGCGCTTCGGCTTCCGACGCGACGGCGCCGACTTCGTCGAGGACGGTATCCCGCACGTCCCGATGCGCCGGCTGGCCCGCTGACGACCATCGGGATCAGGTTTCCTCGCGGCTCGCGGCGTCTGGGTCGATGCCGCGCCTGCTGTAATGATCGCGGACCTGATCGACGAAGCCGACAACCAAACTCGTCACCTTGTTCACCGGCGCGGAGGACGGGGCGATCAACCGGGGACGAGTTGGAGCAAGTTGCTCGGCACCCAACGCTCCTTCACCCAGCTCAGCGAGCGTCGCCGCATCGCACGCCTGCCCAAGCGAGACGACGACGGCCTGCTGCTCAAGCACACGATCACGGGCGAACTCAGCGTCCGCCATTTCCGCGCCACCGGCGACATGCTCGCGCAGCGCCGGGAACAGATACTGCTCCTCAGCCACGAAGTGGCGGATCAGCTCGGCGACGAGCTGGTCCCGCGCGACATCACCCCGCTCGCCGTCCTGGCGGGCGCTCGGTTCGTCGAGAAGTTCGGCGATAGACTCATGATCACTGCCAAGAATCGACACGATCGAGAACGACCCGGTCTCAGTCATGGTCTATCCGTCCCTGTGGTATCGGCTGAGCACGAGACTACGGGCGACCCGCGAAGACGCCCATGAATGGGTTCAGTTCGGACGAGCGGCTATGAGCGGGCTCTCGCCAATAGAGCTCGACTTCCCATCCGTCTAATGGCGGATCGCGTTGAGCCGCCGATCGCAGCCGGGCAGGACCGCGTCCTGGTCACGGCGAAAATCGCCGACTTCGCCGCGATCGCGGCCGACAGGCGATCGGCCGTACGCATGCACGCCAGCCTGGTCCTTCTCGCGCACCACACGTTCCCGCCGGACGGCTCGCTGCTCGGCGCCCTGGTCGAGTCCCTGACCGCGCTGTCGGCGTCTAACGGCCTGCCCCCCGGAGCTGAAACCTTCCTGCCCCGATCTTCTTGACCGTGGCGCGCGTCGGGCGGAACGCCGTTGAAATCGGCCTATTTATCTGGTCATCGATTCTCAACGCTACTAGGCCATTTCCAAGGCTTACTGAATAGCATGTCCGGTTGCGGAACGACGATCGGGCGGTGCGGTTCGTCGACGTATTTGCTGGAGCCGCCTGTCGGAATCGAACCGACGACCTACGCATTACGAGTGCGTCGCTCTGGCCAACTGAGCTAAGGCGGCGAGCGCGGCAGATCGGCAGGACTGACCAGCCGCGACGGGCAAGTCTAACCGGGTGTTCCAACTACTCCGGGCTGCCCGGCTTGATCACCGAGAACATCGCGCCCTGCGGGTCGGCGACGTCCGCGTGGCGCCCATACGGCATGTCCGCGGCGGGACGAAGTACCGAGCCGCCTAGGGACTGCACCTTCTCGACGGCCGCATCGCAGTCATCGACCGCGAAGTAGACGCGCCAGTGCGGGGGCACCTCGGCGGGGACCGCCTCCGGCAGTGCGCCGAGGCCGCCGACAGTGTTCCCGCTGACCTCGACCGTCGAGTAGTCGAAGCCAGCTCCGATATCGGTATAGCTGAAGCTGAACACGGCTGCATAGAACTCCAGCGCCGCAGAGTAGTCGCGCGTCATCAGCTCGTTCCAGGTCACCGTGTTCGAGTCATTCGCGATGGTGAATCCGGTGTGCGACTTCGCCTGCCAGAGGCCGAACGTGCCGCCGCTGGGGTCCTGGGCGACCGCCATGCGACCGAACTCCATCACGTCCATCGTCGGCGCGATGATGGTGCCGCCAGCCCGAGCGATCGCGTCGCAGGTGGCCTCCGCGTCGCCGGTCGCCAGGTACGTCGTCCACACCGGCGGGTGCTCCATGCCCTGCATGCCACCGATGCCGCACACGGTGCGATCGCCGATCGTGGCCATCGCGTAGAAGCCGGTCTCCTCCGGGCCCACCGCGAGGTCCCAGCCGAACAGCTCGGCGTAGAACGCTCGCGCGGCCTCGGCATCGGTTGTCATCAGGTCGACCCAGCACGGGGTGCCGTCGGGCCATGGCGTGTCGCGAACGGTCATCGCGGTCTCCTTCGTTGGTGGATGCCGGCAACCCTAGGACCAACGTCCGACACCGGGCCAGGGGCTAGCCTCCCGACGCCGGGTCGCTAATCGTTTCGCCGCGTGCGTCGTAGCTCTTGCGGCTCGCGCACACCGAGGCCAGTGCACACGCGGTGCGGCGTCCGTCCGAAGTCATGCGCACGACGACCTTCTCGCCCGGCACGTTGTGTCCGATCACATGACCCTCGCCGTCCGGCGTCTCCACCGCTTCGCCAACCTCGGGCGCCCGCTCGGCGAAGTCCTGGTAGAGCGGGTGCTCGTACTTCAGGCAGCACATGAGACGTCCGCACGCGCCGGAGATCCGCAGCGGATTGAGCGGCAGGTCCTGGTCCTTGGCCATCCGGACGCTGACCGGTTCGAAGTCCACGAGGAACGTCGAGCAGCACAGCTCGCGCCCGCACGATCCGATACCGCCAGTCAGCCGCGCCTCGTCGCGTGCGGAGAGCTGGCGCAGCTCGACCCTTCCGCTCATGGTCGCCGACAGGTCGCGAACGAGCGCACGGAAGTCGACGCGGTGCGGCGCCGTGAAGTAGATCGTCGTCTGGTTCGTCTCGGTCACATAGTCGACGCCGCTGACCTTCATCGGTAGGTCGTGCTCGCGGATCAGCCGACGGGACGCGACGCGCGCGGCCGCTCGCTTCTTGCGGCTGGTCTCGGCGGCGGCCAGGTCTGTATCGCCAGCAGGACCGACGAGGACGGGCAGCCCGCCGATGTCTTCGCCGACCCACTGCGGCGCCCACATGACCTCCGCGACCTCGTTTCCGCGGTCGGTCGGGTACAGCACGTGCTCACCGACCTGCGGCGTCAGCTCCCCGGGATCGGCGTAGTACAGCCGCCCGTGGGGCTGGAATACCACCGCGCATACCATGCCCACCGCCTCACCCTAGCCCGCGTCGCGCCGAGGTTGACTGACGGATTGCGAAGATCATTGACGGCCGAATCGCCGTCACTCACCGCGCGGATCCGTCACTCGCCATTGGGCAGCATTCCTCGCGTGCGGCCGCCAACGCTCAGGGCAGGCGCAGGGCGGCGGTCATCGCCTCGACGGCAATGCGTGGCTTGACGTTGAGTTCGAGCGCCTCCCGGCAGGCCAGGACGGCGTCCAGGCGTCGCAGCGCGTCAGACGACGAGACCTGCGACGCAACGACGCGCGCGTCGGACGCTAAGTCCGGATGTGCCGGCGCGACGGGCGAGGACGACTGAAGCAGCAGCACGTCGCGGTAGAACGCGGCAAGGTCGACAAGTGCGCGGTCGAGGGCATCGCGCTGGGTACGGGTTGAGCGCGATTTCTGCCGCCGCTCCAGCTCTCGGATCGCGCCGGCGGTCCCGCGGGTTGCGGCCGCCGTGCCCTTACCCGTTCCGCCACCCCCGAGGGCGATCTGCAGTGTCTCGGCCTCGCCCGAATCCAGTTCCGCCGAGATCGCGGCGGCCTCGGCCTCGGCGGCGCCGACCAGATGATCGGCCGCGTCCAGGCACGCGCGCATCGAGGTCAGCGAGGCCGGGATCGCCAGCACTGCCGATCTGCGCGAACGCGCCTCGCCGTCGCGCACCAGCCGCCGAGAGCGTCCCACGTGCCCTTGCCCAGCAGCCGCGGCCCACGCCGCTGTAGTGGGCTCAACTCCGTCGCGCTCCAGCACCGCTGCAACCGCCTCGGCCGGCGGGATGCGCAATGACACCAGCCGGCACCGCGAGCGGATCGTCACCAGGACGTCGTCGGGATGGGTGGACGGGACGCAGAGCAGGAAGACGGTCCGCGCCGAGGGCTCCTCCACGGCCTTGAGCAACGCATTGGACGCAGCCTCGGTGAGGCGGTCTGCGTCCTCGATCACGACCACCTGCCATCGTCCGAGCGCCGGCAGCCTGGCGGCCCGCGCCACCACCGCGCGCATCTCCGCCACTGAGATCGACAGCCCTTCGGGCACGACCGAGTGGACGTCGGGATGTGACCGCGCGAGCACCGTACGGCAGCCCGTACATTCCCCGCACCCGCGCGGCGTCCGTTCGCACTGCAGCGCGGCAGCGAACGCCCGAGCCGCGATGGAGCGTCCGGACCCGGCCGGGCCGGTGAACAGCCACGAGTGCGGCATCACGCCGGGCGGAGCCGGGCGCCCGTCGGCGATGTCGGCAGCCGCCGCCGCGGCTGCCTGGACGGCGGCCCTCGTCTCGTCCTGACCGATCAGCTCGTCCCACACGCTCACTGTTGCTGTCCCACCGGCGTCGAGATCTCCGGGGATGCCCGGCGCTGCGCGAGCAACTCGTCGACCGCAGCCTGTACCTGCCGCGCGATGTGTGTCGATGGCAGCATCGCGTCGACGACGCAGTAGTAGCGCGGTTCGGACTCGGCCAGCACGCGAAACGCGGTGCGCACCCGTTCATGGAAGGCGCGCGACTCCCGTTCCAGTTTGTCCGCGGTACCGTGGCCGCGCGCCCGGGCCAGGCCCTCGGCGACCGGGATGTCGAGCAGCACCGTGAGGTCGGGACGTAGCCCGTTCGTCGCCCAGCGTGAGATGCGCCGCACCTCCTCGACGGTCAGGCTGCGCCCGGCCCCCTGGTAGGCCAGCGACGAGTCGATGTAGCGGTCGGTGAGGACCACGTCACCGTTGGCGAGCGCCGGCTCGATCACCGTGTCGACGTGGTGGGCGCGATCTGCCGCGAACAGCAGCGCCTCGGCGCGCGGGGACAGAGGGTCGCTGTGGTAGAGCACCAATTCGCGGATGCGGTTGCCGACCTCGGTCGCACCCGGCTCATGAGTCACCACAACCCTCAACCCGCCCTCGCGCAGGCTCGCGGCGAGGAGCTCGATCTGCGTGGACTTGCCCGCGCCCTCGCCGCCTTCGAACGCCACGAACAGCCCGCCGGTCTGCATGCGCACCCGCGCCGAGGAGTCGCCGCGAAGCGAGGCTCGCACGTCGGCCCACACGGCCACCGACTCCCTGTCGTCCATCTTGCGGTACGCGAACAATCCGGCCAGCAGCGCGAGGATGCCGCCTGCGACGAGCACGATCCGCGTCCCGTCGACGATGTAGTTGACGTGTCCGATTCGGATCGTCGTCTTACCGACCTGGGCAACCGCGAACGGCACCGCGGCCAGGGCCAGGATGAGAACGACGCGGATCAGCGACTGCAGCAGTGCGAAGACCCGTCCGCGCATCTCGTCGTCGACGTCGGTGCCCAGGAGGGTCGTCCCGGCGAGGTAGGCGACGCCGGCACCGAAGCCGACGCCCAGGACGAAGATCATCGCCAGCGCGACATGTGGCATCACCGCGGTCAGGACCAGGCAGAGCGCGGCGAAGACCAGCGAGAGCCCGAACAGCCGGCGCCGCGACAGCCCCTTCCCGATCTTCGGCCCGAACGCCATGCCCGATCCGAGCCCCACGAACACGGATCCGAACAGAACGCCGTACGCCGCGTTGCCACCACCGAGGGAGGTGACGAAGATCTTTCCCGCGCCGATGACCGCCCCGGCGGCCACGAAAGCACCGACCAGGCCGATGATCAATCCGCCGATCAGCCGAGAGTGCCGGATGAAGTCGGCCCCCTCACGCAGCAGGAAGCGCAGGCTGGGTTGCTCGCCCGCTGTGCGCGCTGCCCCGGGGCCGCCGATCTCGCGGATGAACAGCACGATCACCGCGCCGAACAGGAACGTCGCGGCGTTGAAGTAGAGGGCGAGATTCACCGGCTGCGCCTGGAAGAACTTCAGATGTCGGGCCAGCACGTTGGTGATCAGTGACAGCACGGAGAACAGCCCTGCGCCGAGGACGGGGGTGATCCCGTAGGTGGTGATCAGGCTGAGCTGGTTCGCTGCCTCGATCTGGTCGCGGCGCACCAGATTGGGCACTGACGCGTCCTTGGCCGGCATCCAGAACAGGCTGACGCACTCGATCAGGAAGCTGGCGATCAGCAGCCAGGCAAGCGTCTGATGCCTGTCCACCACCAGGTGCGCAAGCGGGATCGACAGGAAGAGCACGAAGCGCACGAAGTCGGAGATCACCATCGTGCGCCGGCGGTCGAATCGGTCGGCGAACGCGCCGGCCAGCGGGCCGAGGACGACCGCCGGCAACAGCTTTACGACCAGCACGCCACCCAGTGCGTAGTTCTGGGCCTGGTAGCCGTGTGCCAGGTTGGTGGCCAGTGCCGTCGTCGCGAGCAGCCCGAGCCAGTCGCCGAGGCTGGACAGCGCCGTCGTGTACCAGAGCCGGCGGTACGGGCGGACGCGGAGCACGCTACGGACGGCCGCGACGGTCGAGACTCCCGACTCCAGCGGCTCGGTGACGGCGCCTTCGCTGATGGAACCCCCTCGGGTATCGCCCGGCCTACGGGGAGGTACGGACCCGGCCGCGTGCAGGTGAGGCAACCGTACTGCCCGTGGGGTGAGCGAACGCGCTCTCGACGGCGGCCGCGCCGAGCAGGCGGCGCAGGGCATCGGCCAGCTCAGCGCGCCGCTCGGGGTCGAGCGCGGCGAGCAGTTCGCGCTCGCTGTGCAACAGGGTTTCGAACGCGGCGTCCACGCGTTGGCGTCCTGCCCCGGTGAGTCGGGCGCGCACGAGGCGCCCGTCGGCCGGATCGGGGCGGCGGGTTACCAGGCCACGGGCGACGAGGCGATCCAGGCGACTGGTCATCGTCCCGGTGGTGACGTGAGTGAGCGCGGACAGCTCGCCCGCGGTCCGCTCGAATGGTGCGCCGCTGCGCCGTAGGACACTGAGGACGTCGAACTCGTGGCCCTGCAGGTCGTGCGCGACGAACGCCCTCGTGCGGCGCTCGTCCAGGACGGCGGCCAGCCGCGCGAGGCGGGAGAGGACCTGCAGCGGCTCGACGTCGAGGTCGCCGCGCTCGCGCCGCCAGGCGGCCACGATCCCGTCCACTTCGTCCGCGCGAACCCCGTCCACCATGCCGTCATCGTGCCATAATATCTTGGCATCAAGATATTATCCCGGCATGCGCTGGGACCCACAGCAGTACGGTCGCTTCGCCGCGGAGCGCGGACGTCCGTTTCTCGATCTGATGCAGCGGGTCTCCATCCAGCGGCCGCGCCGCGTCGTCGACCTGGGCTGCGGTCCGGGCAAACTCAGCGCGCTGCTCGCCGAGCGCTGGCCGTCCGCCGTGGTCGAGGGCCTCGACTCCTCGGCCGAGATGATCGAGGCGGCGCTGGCGCTGGGCAGCCGGGTGGGCTTTCGCGTCGAGGACATCGTCGAATGGACGATGCCCGCCGACATCGATGTGCTCGTCAGCAACGCGACCCTGCACTGGATCCCGGGCCACCTCGACCTGCTCGCGCGGTGGGCTGCACAGTTGCCGGTCGGCGGCTGGCTCGCCGTGCAGGTTCCGGGCAATTTCGACTCGCCGTCGCACGCACTGATGCGCTCACTCGCGTCGTCCCCGCGCTGGGCCGGTTCGCTCGCCGGCGTGCTGCGCCACCACTCGGTGCCCGCCCCGTCCAGCTACGCCGCCATCCTGCTCGACGCCGACCTGGTCGCGGACGTGTGGGAGACCACCTACCTGCACGTGCTGGCCGGGTCCGACCCCGTGCTCGAATGGCTGCGCGGTACCGGCCTTCGTCCCGTTTTGGCCGCGCTGGCACCGGACGACGCGCTCGAATTCGAGAGGCGCCTGGCCACGTTGCTGCGCGCGGCGTACCCCGCGACGCCGGGCGGCACGCTGCTGCCGTTTCGCCGCATCTTCGCCGTGGGCCATCGCGTCGACCGCCCGGCCTGATGCCGGGACACTCGAACTCGATCATGTGGCGATCGGCGCGTGTTAGCTGCCACGCCGCCACATAATTCCCGCGTATCGGTGGTCTATTTCTTGGCCGCAGCCGTCTTCTTCACGGCTGCCTTCTTCACGGCTGCCTTCCTCGTGGGCGCCTTCTTCTTCGCGGGCGCTTTGCGCGCCGTCTTCTTGGCCGGGCCGCGGGCGCGCCGGTCGGCGAGCAGCTCCGAGGCGCGCTCGTCGCCGAGCGTCTCGATCGAGTCGCCGCGGCGCAGCGAGGCGTTGGTCTCGCCGTCGGTGACGTACGGGCCGAAGCGGCCGTCCTTGACGACCATCGGCGCCCCGGAAATCGGATCGTCGCCCAGCTGCTTGAGCGGGGGGGCGGCTGCGGCGCGGCGGCCACGGGTCTTGGGCTGGGCGAGCACCACCTTCGCCTCGTCCAGGGTGACCGTGAACAGCTGCTCCTCGTTTTCGAGCGAGCGTGAATCGGAACCCTTCTTGAGGTACGGACCGTAGCGGCCGTTCTGTGCCGTGACTTCCTCGCCGTCTATCTCCCCCAGCACGCGCGGCAGGGTCAGCAGGCGCTCGGCTTCGGCAATGGTGATCGTGTCGAGCGACATGCCCGCGAACAGCGAGGACGTCCGCTCACCGTCGGTGACGTACGGGCCGTAGCGACCGGAGCGCGCGGTGATCTCGCGGCCATCCGGGCTCGTGCCGAGATCCCGGTCGCCGGACGGCGCCGTGAGCAGCTCCTCGATTTTCTCCGGAGTCAGCTCGTCCGGGGCCAGATCCTCGGGTAGCGAAGCGCGCTCGTCCCCGCGCTGCAGGTACGGGCCATAGCGGCCGACCCGCACCATGGTTCCGGTGCCGTTGACAGGGATCGAGTTGACGCCGCGGGCGTCGATCTCCTCCAGGCGCGACTCGATCAGCCGTTTGAGCCCACCCTGTGCGGAGATGCGCTGCGAGCCCGACGGGGCGTCGTCGGCGCCGAAGTAGAAGCGGCGCAGCCATTCGATGCGCGAGCGCTCGCCGTTGGCGATGTCGTCGAGATCGTTCTCGACGGACGCGGTGAAGCCGTAGTCGACCAGCCGGGCGAAGTAGGACTCGAGCAGGCCGACGACCGCGAACGCAGTCCACGTCGGGACGAGCGCGGGCCCCTTCTTCCACACGTAACCGCGGTCCTGGATCGTCTGCATGATCGAGGCGTAGGTGGACGGCCGACCCACGCCGAGTTCCTCCATCGCCTTTACCAGCGACGGCTCGGTATAGCGCGCGGGCGGCGAGGTCGAGTGACCGTCGGCCTCGAACCCGCGCGGGTCGAGGCCGTCGCCGCGGGCCAGCTGAGGCAGCGGCTTCTCGGCGTCGTCACGCTCGCGCGCCTCGTCGGTGTCTTCGACGTACGCGCGCAGGAAGCCGGGAAAGGTGATGGTGCGGCCGCTGGTGCTGAACACGACCGACTCGCCGGAGGCGGACGTCGCGCCGATGCGCACCGACACCGTCGTCCCGACCGCGTCGGCCATCTGCGAGGCGAGCGTGCGCTGCCAGATCAGCTCGTAGAGGCGGAACTCTTCGGACGAGAGCTGGTTGGCCACCGCGCCGGGCGTGCGGAAGGTGTCGCCCGCGGGGCGGATCGCTTCGTGCGCCTCCTGGGCGTTCTTGACCTTGCGGGTGTACGTGCGCGGCTCGGCAGGCACGTACGCGTCGCCGTACAGCTCGCGGGCCTGGCTGCGGGCCGCGCTCAGCGCCGTCGCCGACAGGTTCGTCGAATCGGTGCGCATGTAGGTGATGAACCCGTTCTCGTAGAGCCGCTGCGCGGTACGCATCACTTGTTGGGCCGACCAGCGGAACTTGCGGCCGGCCTCCTGTTGCAGGGTTGAGGTCATGAACGGCGCGTACGGGCGGCGGCGGTACGGCTTCTCCTCGACGCCCTGCACGTCGAAGTCACGTCCGTCGAGACGGGCGGCCAGCCCGCGAGCTCCCGCCTCGTCCAGGTGCAGCACGGTCGACGGCGCACGTCCGGTCGCCGGGTCGAAGTCGCGGCCGGTGGCCAGTCGCATGTCGTCGACGCTCACCAGGGTGGCGGCGAACGTCTCAGGGTCCCCCGGCTTGCGCTCCGCCGGCGCGAAGGTGCCCTGCACGTCCCAGTACTGCGCAGTGTGGAACGCCATGCGCGCGCGCTCACGCTCGACGACCATGCGGGTGGCGACCGACTGCACGCGTCCGGCGGACAGCCGCGGCAGCACCTTCTTCCACAGCACCGGGCTGACCTCGTACCCGTAGAGGCGATCCAGGATCTGTCGGGTGCGCTGGGCGTCGACGAGCTGCTGGTCGATCTCGCGCGGGTCGGCGACGGCTGCCGCAATGGCGCCCGGCGTGATCTCGTGAAACACCATGCGCTTGACCGGGATGCGTGGCTTGAGCGTCTCGACCAGATGCCATGCGATCGCCTCGCCCTCCCTGTCCTCGTCCGTGGCGAGGTAGAGCTCGTCGGCGTCCTTGATCAGCCCACGCAGCTTGGTCACCTGCGCCTTGCGGTCGGCGCTGATGACGTAGAGCGGCTCGAAGTCGTTGTCGACGTCGACGCCGAGGCGCGCCCAGGGCAGCCCCTTGTACTGGGCCGGGACGGCCGCGGCGTTCGGCGGCAGCTCGCGGATGTGTCCGATAGACGCCTCGACGACGTACCCGCTGCCGAGATAGGCACCGATCGTCTTGGCTTTGGCGGGCGATTCGACGATCACCAGCTTGGTGCCTGTCTTCACCCGCTTACCGGCCACTGCCGCTCCTCCCGCCTGTCCTCGTTGGGTGCTGCTGGACCGATCCTTTATCCGGCACCCGCCGCGGACGGTACAGGACCGCCCCAAACGAGCGGTTTACACCGAAGCCCGCTTCGCTCAGGTCGGCCATTCGGCGGCGCCACCTGGCGGCGGTGCGCCGAGCAGTTCGCCCAGGCGCCGGATGCGCCGGGTAGAGGTGACCCGCCAGCCTGGCCCGCCACGTCCTGCGATCGAGACCGCACCGAGGCCGAGCCGGGACAGCTGAGCCCCGCAGACGAGGTGAATCGCGTCGTCCGGACGCGCTGTACCGAGCAGGTAACCGGCCGGATCGCGTCGTCCCGCGGCGAGCGCCCAGAGCCGGAGCCCACCTGGGCTGAGGGTGAACTCGGGCGGCGGTCCTTCGTTGGCACCGCGGGTCCAGCTGACCGCTCGGGCGGTGAGCTCGGTAGTGAACGCGCTGCGGACACCGAAGCCGCCCTCGGCCGGGACGACCGCGTCTGAGGTGCGCAGGTTGCGCAGCGCGAACTCGGCGGCCAGCGCGTCGGCGCGCCACCGCGCGGCGACGACGACCGAAAGCCGAGCTGCCTCGGCCTGCCGCACCCAGTGCCCGCCCGCGAGCAGGACGCCGTCCAGGTCGTTCAGGACCGGGTCGGTTGCGGCCGCGCCGAACAGCGAGAACTGGGTCATCGCATCGGTCTGGACGTGCTCGTATCAGCCGACCTTGGCCGGCTCCGCCGCTGTCGCTGCCGGCTCGTCGCCCATCGACACGGTCCGGCGCCGCGACACCGTCACGGCGGCGACGATGATCGCGAAAGCGACGATCGCGATGGCGGCGCGGACACCCTTGTTGGCGTCCTGGCCGACGCTGAACTCGATGACGGCCGGTGCGATGAGCACCGCTACCAGGTTCATCACCTTGATCAGCGGGTTGATGGACGGGCCGGCGGTGTCCTTGAACGGGTCACCGACCGTGTCACCGATGATCGTCGCCTCGTGCGCGGCACTGCCCTTGCCGCCGTGCCGTCCGTCCTCAACCATCTTCTTGGCGTTGTCCCACGCGCCGCCGGAGTTCGCGAGGAAGACCGCCATCAGCACTCCAGCACCGATTGCGCCCGCCAGGTAGCCGGCGAGCGGGCCGGCGCCGAACGCGAACCCGACCGTGATCGGGGCGAGGATCGCGAGCAGCCCGGGCGTGGCGAGTTCGCGCAGCGAGTCCTTGGTGCAGATGTCGACCACGCGGGCGTAGTCGGGCTTCTCGGTGAAGTCCATGATCCCGGGGTGGGTGCGGAACTGCTCGCGTACCTCGTACACGACGCGTCCGGCCGCGCGGCCGACGGCGCTGATCGCCAGGCCGCTGAACAGGAACACCACGGCCGCGCCGAGGATCACGCCGACCAGCAGGTTCGGCGAGATGATCTCGAAATTGACCCCGCTGGTGGCGTGGTACTTGCGCAGTGCGGTCGCAATCGAGTCCGTGAACGAGCCGAACAGTGCGGTCGCGGCGAGCACCGCCGTCGCGATCGCGATTCCCTTGGTGATCGCCTTGGTGGTGTTGCCGACCGCGTCCAGATCGGTAAGCACCTGCGCGCCGGCCTCGTCGATGTCACCGCTCATCTCGGCAACACCCTGCGCGTTGTCGCTGACCGGTCCGAACGTGTCCATCGCGACGATGACGCCCGCTGTGGTCAGCAGGCCGGTACCGGCGAGGGCGACCGCGAACAGCGCCACACCAACCGTGCCGCTGCCGAGCAGGAAGGCGCCGAATACCGCGAGCGCGATGAGCACGGCCGTGTACACCGCCGACTCGAGGCCGAGCGAGATGCCGGCGAGGATGACCGTCGCCGGACCGGTGAGCGAGGTCTTCGCGACGTCTCGGACCGGGCGGCGGACCGTGTCGGTGAAGTATCCGGTGAGCTGCTGGATCAGCACCGCCAGCACGATGCCGATCAGCACCGCGACGAACGCGATCACTTTCGGGTTGCCGTCGACACTGCCGAGGTTGAGGTCTTTGAAGCCGGCGAAGTTTCCGGGCAAGTAGGTGAAGGAGAGGATCCCGACGAGCACCAGGGAGACGATCGCGGAGATGACGAATCCGCGGTTGACCGCCGCCAGACCGTTGCGGTCCGACGCCCGCAACTTCGTCGCGAGCACGCCGACAACCGAGCTGATGATGCCGATGGCACCGATGATCAGCGGGAGCAGCAGGCCCTTCGCTCCGAAGGCCGCCTGACCCAGGATCAGGGCTGCCACCAGGGTCACGGCGTACGACTCGAACAGGTCCGCCGCCATGCCGGCACAGTCGCCGACATTGTCGCCCACATTGTCCGCGATCGTCGCCGCGTTGCGCGGGTCGTCTTCGGGGATGCCGGCTTCGACCTTGCCGACCAGGTCGGCGCCGACGTCCGCCGCCTTGGTGAAGATGCCGCCACCGACACGCATGAACATGGCTAGCAACGCGCCACCGAAGCCGAAGCCCTCGAGCACGACCGGGGCGTGGTCGTTGTAGACCAGCAGCACGACCGATGCACCGAGCAGGCCGAGGCCGACCGTGAGCATGCCGACGATCCCGCCGGTGCGAAACGCGATGTGAAAGCCTCGCGCGGCGGTCCCGTTGCGTGCGGCCGACGCGACGCGGACATTCGCCCGGGTGGCCATGGTCATGCCGATGTAGCCGACGGCCGCCGAGAAGCTGGCGCCGACCAGGAAGAAGATGGCCCGTCCGACCCGGACGTTCGCCCCGCCCTCATTCACCGGTAACAGCAGTAGCAGGACAAAGACGATCACGGCGAACACGGCGAGCGTGCGGAACTGCCGGTTCAGGTACGCGGCGGCGCCCTCCTGGACGGCCTTGGCGATCTCCTGCATCTTCGCCGTGCCCTGGTCGGCCTTGAGCACCTCCTTGATCAGCACGATGGCGAAGACCAGCGCCGCGATGGCGATCACCAGGATCACCGCGACGAGTCCCTTCTCACCATTCGAGATCGCCGGCAGGGCAATCGGGTGAAGCGCGGCCATGCATCTACCCCTAAGTCGTTGGTTTCACGTGCAGCCGCCGGCACCAGCAGGCGAGTGCGAATTAGGACGTGGCGGGTCAAGCGCCCCGGAACTGACGGCCGGAGTCTAGCCGGATCTCACGCCGATGCCGCGACGCGGGTCATCGGCGCGCGAGCCTGAGCTCAGGCGTCCTGGGCGGAGCTGGCCAGCTCGTCGAGTGCGTCAGGAACGCTCGGATGGATCTGAAAGACACCGTCCAGGCCGGTGATGGTGAACAGTTTGAGGACACGCTGGCGGGTGCAGACCAGGGGCAGCAAGGCCCCACGCTCGGCGGCCGTGGTGCGCGCTGCGACCAGCGCACCGAGACCGGTGGAGTCGAGGAAGTCGACGTTGGTGAGGTCGACGACGATGCTGTCGCCGGACTCGAGCAGGTCGGTCAGGCCGTCGCGCAGAGCAGCTGCCGAGTCGACGTCCACCTCGCCGCTGACGGCGACGACGGGTATCGCGGCATCGCCCTGCTTCGACACGGAAACCTCCAAGGCAACCCTCCTCGTCGTCAGCCGGCTCGGAAAGCGTGGAACCGGCGGTGGCCGTCCTGGACCGAGGTCAGCATGCCACAGCCGCAGATCCGACAGCTTTGGGATGCAGGACGTTGCTCGAGCGGGTGCTGCTCGCCGTGGCTGTCCAGATCGCCGCTGGATCGCCGCTGGATCGTCGCTAGATCGTCCGCGATGAGCTCAGCAGGGCGACCGGCACCGTGGCGAGGATCAGCAGGGCGCAGCCGGCATAGGTCCAGGAGAGCCCGACGCCTACTGATACCGCCCCGACGCCGAACGCACCGAGGCCGGTGCCCGTGTCGAACGATGCGTTCCAGAGCGCGCTTGCGGTGCTCGTGTGGGCTCTGCCGGCGCGGCCGAACGCGAGGAGCAGGGTGATGTTCTGCACCGCTCCGAAACCGACGCCGAAGGTGCCGGCGGCGACGACGAGAGCGACCACGCCGACCGTCGCGCGGGCGTGCAGCAGAACGGCGACGGCAGCGAGACCGACTGCCGCGCAGCCAAGGGCAGCGCTCAGTAGCGTCCGCGCGCCGGATGCTCCAGAACGATCGACCTGCACGCCTGCACGCCAGCGGGTGAGCGCGCCGGTGATCCCGAAGACGAGCAACGCGATGCCGGCCAGCGCTCCGTGCGGTCGCTCGATCGGCAAGAACGTGATCATGCCTCCGCCCGCGAGGGTGACCACGAGCAGCACCATCGACGGTCCCAGCGCTGCACGGGCAGCTTGCCCGGTCGAGGTGCCGTGATGTTTGTGGCGGTACGGGTCGGCTCCGGCCCGTCCGACCAACGGGATGACCATGAGGGCGAGCACGGGGGCGGCCGCCGGCACCGCGACCCAGGCGAAGTGGCCGGCCAGGGTGAGCGCGGCACCGGCCGGGACCCCGACCAGGCTCGGTCCGGCGATGGCTAGACCGTAGACCCCGACCGCTTCACCGATCCGCCCCGCCGGCGCGACCCGCGTCGTCAGGGTCGAGCCGAGCACCGTGAGTACCGCAAAGCCCGTGCCTCGCACCGCGGAGATCACGCACAGCCAGCCCAGGTCATGGCTAAGCAGGTAGAACGGTGCCGGTGCACCCAGGGCGATCATGCCGCCTGCGAGCACGCGCGCGACCCCGAACCGACGCTCCAGTGCCGGGACGGCGAGCTGTGCGAGAACGGTGAACGCCAGCATCGCAGTCGTGACCAGGCCCGCGCGTCCCCGCGACGTCCCGCCCTGCACCGCCCACGAC
>JALZAI010000011.1 GCA_030948475.1 Actinomycetota bacterium | reverse complement strand
GGCCAGCCCGGACCCGGCCGGGCCAACCACCACCGGGCCGTCCCCGAACGCCGGCAGCAGCGCGCCAGCCACCACTGCCGGGTCACTGCCGCCCGCGAACACGACCACCAGCCGGCCGCCGTGCACGCCGGCCATCGCGTCGACATCGAGGCGCCGCGCGAGCGTGTGCACCCGTTCCAGCACATCGGCGGTGGGCTGGTCGGGAGCCGTGCCGACCACCGCGCCGATCGGGCCGGTCTTGCGCCAGCCGAGCGCGGCGAGCTGACTGGGCAGCGGGTCGCCGACGTCCGCGCCACTGACCAGCCGGTCGATGACCAGCGCCTCGAGCCGCTCGTCCCACGATCCACGAACCTCAGCCGCGGTGGCGTAGACCCGCGCGGCCGCGAAGGCGATCTCCCGGCTGAAGCGCAGCAGTTCCTCACGTACCAGGCCCTCGTCCTGCGTCCCCGCGAGCGTTGGCAGGTTCTCCTCGGCGACGGCGATCGTGGTCCGGACCAGTTCCACGGTGTGCTGCAGGGTCACCGAGCGGGCCATCGCCCGCGGCGCAGCGGCGAACACCTCGCCAGTTAGGCGCAGCACGTCATCGGGTTGGCGCAGCCAGTCCACGTAGGACTGGATGCCCGCCTGCGCGACCAGGGTGACCCACGAGCGCTGGTCGGCGGGCAGTTCACGAAACCAGGGCAGCTCCTCATCCATGCGGGCCACACTCTGAGTCGCCAGCCGCCCGGTTGCCTGCTCGATGCGACGAATCGTCTCGTCGCCCAGGGCCACTCGCACCAAAACAGATTGCCACAGCCTGATCGTGGTCCCGCGTCGCTACGGTGAGGGCATGCCGCCGCGGGACCCGGTCGCCGATCTGCGCCAGATCGCCTTCCGGCTCGAGCGGTCGCTGGAGCCGACCTTCCGCGTCAAGGCGTTCCGGACGGCCGCCGGCGTGGCCGAGGACCTGCCGCCCGGCGAGCTGGCGACCCGGGCGACGGAGGGCACGCTCACCAAGCTGACCGGGATCGGCGACAAGACCGCGCGCTGTATCACCGAGTCATTGGCCGGCGAGATTCCGGACTACCTGCGTCGGCTGCTCAGCACGGAGCCGGCGCCCGTCGACGAGGCCACGGCGGCGTTGCGCCAGCGGTTGCGCGGCGACTGTCACCTGCACTCGGACTGGTCCGACGGCGGCTCCCCGATCCGGGAGATGGCGCTGACCGCGCGCGATCTCGGCCACGAGTACATCGTGCTCACCGACCACTCGCCACGACTCACGGTCGCCAACGGTCTGTCCGCCGAGCGCCTCGAACGGCAACTGGACGTGGTCGCCGAGCTGAATGCCGAGCTCTCGCCGTTTCGGATCCTGACCGGTATCGAGGTCGACGTCGTCGACGACGGGAAACTGGATCAGAACCCGTCCCTGCTCGCTCGTCTGGATCTCGTCGTCGCGAGCGTGCACTCCAAGCTGCGCATGCCGTCGAAGGAGATGACCCCGCGCATGGTGGCGGCGATCTCCAACCCCCATACCGACATCCTCGGGCACTGCACCGGACGGATGGTGCGCGGCCGCGACGGGCGCAGTACGCGTCCCGAGTCGGAGTTCGAGGCCGAGATCGTCTTCGCCGCCTGTGAGCGGTTCGGGGTCGCCGTCGAGATCAACAGCCGGCCGGAACGGCTCGACCCGCCGAAGCGGCTGCTGCGGCAAGCCGTCGAGGCGGGCTGCCTGCTGTCTCTCGACACCGATGCGCACGCGCCCGGACAGCTCGACTGGCAGGTCAACGGCTGCGAACGCGCGGTGCAGTGCGAGGTCGATCCGGACACGATCGTCAATACCTGGGCGATGGACGATCTGCTCGCCTGGACGGCGGACCACTCGGTGCGAGCGTGATCCTTCGCGCGTCGGAGCGGTTCTTCGTCGCGCAGCCGGGCATCGAGACGCGGCAGTGCTTCTCCGCGGGTGGTTTCTACGACGCGTCCCGGCTGAGTGCGGGCGCACTGATCGGCGTGGACGAGCACGTCATCGCGGCGGGCGCCGGATTCGCCGAGCACGCGCACCGCGGCGTCGATATCGTCAGTTGGGTGGTCGCGGGCGCGCTGCGCCACGATTCCGACCTGGTCGTAAGTCCGGGCAAGTTGCTGGTGCAGTCGACGGGTTCGGGCATCCGGCATGCCGAGAGCAACGCGTCCGACGAGCCGCTGCGCCTGATCCAGATGACGCTGCTGTCCTCGGCGGACGCGCCGTCGACGCGCCTGACGCTGGCGCCGCTCGCTGTCGACGGCGGCACGTTCCACGTCCACCGGTTCGGTTCACTCCGGGTCGCGGCACCCGCGCACCTCTACGTCGTCCGCGGCGACTTCGACGTTGGCGACGACGCGCTCGCCGTCGGTGACAGTTCGATCCTCGACACGGACGCGACGGCGGCGGGAGAGGGTGAGCTGTTGATCTGGGAGCTCAGGGACTGAGGCGGCAAAAACGTCGCGCATGTCGGCGCCTCGGCCGGGTTCTCGTCCGCTGTCATCGAGCCTTCGCACCGGCGAATGATTGCGTCGCGACACCCCGTCCTACTGTCGCATTAGAAATCCATACGAGCGAAGGAGAACCGACGTGCAGCAGATCAACCTCGGCGGCCTGACCGTCTCGGCCCAGGGCCTGGGCTGCATGGGGATGAGCCAGAGTTATGGCACCGCCGACTGGGACGAGTCGATCGCCACCATCCACCGCGCGCTGGAGCTGGGGGTGAGCTTCATCGACACAGCCAATGTCTATGGCGCCGGGCACAACGAGGTGCTGGTCGGACGCGCCTTGTACGACCGGCGCGACGCGGTGCAGCTCGCGACCAAGCTGGGCATCGACAACACCGCAGGTTGGGACAATCGCGTGATCCGCGGCAAGGCGGGTTACGTCAAGCAGGCCTGCGAGGACTCGCTGCTGCGACTGGGTGTCGACGTGATCGACCTCTACTACCTGCACCGTCCGCCGCAGGACGCGGAGATCGAGGAGACCGTCGGCGCCATGGGTGAACTCGTCGGCGAGGGCAAGGTGCGCCACCTCGGGCTGTCCGAGGTCGACGAGACGCTGCTGCGCCGCGCGTACGCGGTCCACCCGATCGCGGCGGTGCAGAGCGAGTACTCGCTGTGGACGCGCGATCCCGAGACCACGGTGCTCGCGGCCTTGCGTGAACTCGGCGTCGGGCTGGTGCCGTTCTCGCCGTTGGGACGGGGCTTCCTGACCGGAACCGTGGACCGCTCGAGCTTCGGCGCTAAGGACTTCCGGGCGAACAATCCGCGCTTTGTCGGCGACGCCGGGGACGCGAATCAGAAGATCGCGGACGCGGTCGCCGCGGTCGCGGCGCGACACGACGTGCCGGCGGCACAGGTGGCCCTCGCCTGGGTGTACGGCCAGTCGGCGCGGCTCGGGATCCCGGTCGTGCCGATCCCGGGCACCAAGCGGGTGAAGTGGCTCGAGCAGAACGCCGGCGCACTCGAACTCGAGCTGACCGAGCAGGATCTCGCCGAACTCGACCCGCTCGGCGCCCAGGTGGCTGGTGCCCGCTACTGACCGCGCCGAGTGACTCACCGCGCCCATTCGCTAGTGGACGGCGCGGCGTCCGGTCAGCTATCGCCGCCCATGGTTCCGGTCCCGGCGGCGGTGATGCTGTCGAGCTGGTAGCGGTCGTACGCCTCACGCGGCGCCTCGGCCTTCACCTCGCCGCGCCGGGCCAGCTGCTGCAGGACGGATATGACGATCGACTGCGCGTCGACGTGGAAGAACCGCCGCGCAGCGCCGCGCGTGTCGGCGAAGCCGAAGCCGTCGGTCCCGAGCGAGGTGTAGTCGCCTGGGACCCATCGGCTGATTTGATCGGGCACGGCACGCATGAAGTCCGACACCGCCACGACCGGGCCCGGCGCGTCGCTCAGCGCAGACGTTACGAACGGCGTGCGCGGGGGGGAATCCGGTTCGAGCAGTGCGGCCTGCTCACACTCGACTGCGTCGCGGCGCAGCTCGTTCCATGACGTCACCGACCACACGTCCGCGTCGACGCCCCACTCCTCGCTGAGCAGGCGCTGCGCGTGCAGGGCCCAAGGCACCGCTACGCCGGACGCCAGGATCTGCGCCTGTGGGCGCGGCTCCTCCGCGTGGGCGGGTGAGTACCGGTACATCCCCTTGAGCAGCGCCTCGACGTCGAGGTTGTCCGGCTCCTTGGGCTGCGCGAGCGGCTCGTTGTAAATCGTCAGGTAGTAGAAGACGTCATGCTCGCTTACGCCGCTGCCGTACGTGCCGACTCCGTACATGCGCTCCAGGCCGGCGCGGACGATGTGCGCGATCTCGAACGCGTACGCCGGGTCGTAGGCGATGCAGGCCGGGTTGGTCGATGCGAGCAGCGGGGAGTGTCCGTCGGCGTGCTGCAGCCCCTCACCGGTCAGCGTTGTACGGCCCGCTGTCGCGCCCAGCACGAAGCCACGACCAAGTTGGTCGGCCAGCGCCCAGAACTGGTCGCCAGTGCGCTGGAAGCCGAACATCGAATAAAAGATGTAGAACGGGATCATCGGCGTGCCATGCGTCGCATATGACGTGGACGCCGCGATGAGCGAGGCCATCGAGCCGGCTTCGGAAATCCCCTCATGCAGGATTTGCCCGGTCGACGACTCCTTGTAGGACAGCAGCAGGTCACGGTCGACCGCCTCGTACTCCTGACCGTGCGGCGAGTAGATCTTGGCCGTCGGGAAGATCGCGTCCAGGCCGAAGGTGCGCGCCTCGTCCGGGATGATCGGCACGAAACGCGGGCCGATCTGCTTGTCCTTCATCAGATCCTTGAACAGGCGCACGGCCGCCATCGTCGTCGCGACCTGCTGTTTGCCCGAGCCAGCGCGCAACTCCGCGTACGCCTTCTCGCCCGGCAGGGTCAGCGGCTTGGCCCGTACCAAGCGCTTCGGGATCGCGCCGCCGAGCGCCGCGCGGCGCTCGTGCATGTACTGGATTTCGTTGGACTTCTCGCCGGGGTGGTAGTACGGCGGCAGCTCGGCGTCGAGCTCCTTATCGCTGATCGGCAGGTAGAGCCGGTCGCGGAACGCCTTTAGGTCGGCCGTGGTCAGTTTCTTCATCTGGTGCGTGGCGTTGCGTCCCTCGAACGATTCCAGCGTCCAGCCTTTGATGGTCTTGGCGAGGATGACGGTCGGCTGCCCGACGTGCGCGCGCGCAGCCTCGAAAGCCGCGTACACCTTGCGATAGTCGTGCCCACCGCGCGAGAGGCGACGCAGGTCTTCGTCGGAGACGGCCTCGACCATCTTGCGCAGCCGCGAGTCGCCGCCGAAGAAGTGCTCCCGGATGTAGGCGCCGGTCTCGACGCTGTAGGTCTGGTACTGCCCATCCGGGGTCTGGTTCATCTGGTGGACGAGGGCGCCGTCGCCGTCGCGCGCGAGCAGCCGATCCCAGTCCCGTCCCCAGATCACCTTGATCACGTTCCAGCCGGCGCCGCGGAAGTACGTCTCCAACTCCTGGATGATCTTGCCGTTTCCGCGCACCGGCCCGTCAAGGCGCTGCAGGTTGCAGTTGATGACGAAGGTGAGGTTGTCCAGCTCCTCGCGCGCGGCTACACCGATAGCGCCCAGAGACTCGACCTCGTCCATCTCGCCGTCGCCGAGGAACGCCCAGACGTGCGAGCCGGACGTGTCGGTGAGGTTACGCGCATGCAGGTAGCGATTGAAGCGCGCCTGGTAGATCGCGGCAATCGGGCTCAGGCCCATGGACACCGTCGGGAACTCCCAGAACTCAGGCATGAGCCGCGGGTGCGGGTAGGACGAGAGCCCGTCCGGCGCGTGCGACTTCTCCTGCCGAAACCCGTCGAGCTGCCTCTCGGTCAGCCGGCCTTCCAGGAACGCGCGGGCGTAGATGCCCGGTGCGGCATGACCCTGGAAGTAGATCTGGTCGCCCACCCCGCTCGCGAGATCCTTGCCGCGGAAGAAGTGGTTGTAGCCGACCTCGTACAGCGAGGCCGCGCTGGCGTAGGTGGCTATGTGGCCGCCCACCCCGACGGTCTTGTTGGCACGCGACACGGTGATGGCCGCGTTCCAGCGGATGTAGGCGCGGATGCGGCGCTCGATGTGCTCGTCGCCAGGGAACCAGGGCTCACGCTCGGGCGGAATGGTGTTGATGTAGTCAGTGCTGCGCAGTGCAGGTACGCCGACCTGGCGCTCACGGGCTCGTTGGAGCAGCTTGAGGATCAGGTAGCGGGCGCGCTGACGACCATCGGTCTCGACGGCTGCGTCGAAGGACTCGATCCACTCGCGGGTCTCTTCGGGATCGGTATCGGGCAGCTGGCTCGGAAGGCCGTCGGTGATGATGTTGAAACGGTCTCGGGTCACCCCTCCAGTGAACACCCTCGGCAGCCGCTAGGGTCGACGTATGCGTTACCACCCGGTCATTTGGATTGCTGGCGAAAGTTGCTCGCGGGGAGGATGACAGGCGTGGATACGCCCCCCGGGTCCGGGGCAGGGCCCGGGGTGGCCGAACGGATGGGCCTCAAGCCGTCGATGCTCGTGATGGAAATCGGGTACGACGACGACGTCGATCTCGGACTGCGCGGCGGAATCGAGGCGTGCACCGGCGAGCGGCTGCTCGACGAGGGTACCGACGAGGTCGTCGACTGCGTGTTGGTCTGGTTCCGCGACGAGGACGGCGACCTGGTCGACCTGCTCGTCGACGCCGTCGGCCCGCTCACCGACGACGGCACGATCTGGCTGCTGACCCCCAAGCGCGGGCGCGGCGGCTACGTCGAACCGTCCGACATCAGCGATGCGGCCGCCGTGGCGGGGCTCTCGCAGACCTCGATCACGACGGTGAGCGGCGAGTGGTCCGGAGTCCGGCTGGTCGGGCGCAAGTCGAGCGGAGGTAGGCGATGATCGCCGTCGGGGAGAAAGCTCCAGAGTTCACGCTCAAGGACCAGAACAACGAACAGGTCACCTTGTCGTCGTTTCGCGGCAAGCAAGCCGTCCTGATCGTCTTCTACCCGCTCGCGTTCACAGGCATCTGCACCGGCGAGCTGTGCGTGCTGCGCGACGATCTGCCCGCGTTCCAGAACGACGACGTCCAGACGGTTACGATCAGCGTCGACTCGTCGTACTCGCACAAGATCTTCAGCGAGCGCGAGGGCTACGAGTTTCCGCTGTTGTCCGACTTCTGGCCGCACGGCGGGGTGGCGCGGGCGTACGGCGTCTTCAATGAGACGACCGGCTTTGCCAACCGCGGCACCTTCCTGGTCGACCGCGACGGGATCGTGCGCTTCGCCGAGATGAACGGCCCGGGCGAGGGACGCGACGCGAACGACTGGCGCGAAGCCATCAAGGCGCTGTAGCGCGAAGCAAGCAGTCGATTGCCGGCCGATCGGCACCTTCCACCGGACGACGGAGCTCCTCTGCGCGCTGCACCGACAGCCCGGTACCGTCAAGGTCGCCGGCGATGTCCGCGCCCGTGTAGAGGACGCTCGGGTCCTGCGGTCCGCCTGTCCCGTCGGCGATGTTGCGTGAGTCGTGCGCGACGACGAGCAACGTGCCACCGGGCGCGAGTGCCGCCGCTGCGCCACGTACCGCTGCACGCCGCTCGGACGCGGCCAGTTGCAGGTAGCAGAGCAGGGCAAGATCGACGGGAGCCGGCGCAGAGTAGGTGGTCGCGTCGGCCAGCACCCAGGTCACCGGACGGGCTGCGCGCGGCTGCGCCGATTCGAGAACCCGTGCCTTGTCCAGAGCGACCCGCGAGAACTCGACGCCGGTGACTTCCCAGCCGAGCCCGGCCAGCCAGAGCGCGTTGCGGCCCTCGCCGCAGGCCAGATCGAGGGCGCGCCCCGGCGGCAGGTTGGCCAGTTCGTGCGCTACCCATCGATTCGGGGCCACGCCCCAGACGGTCTCCGTGATGCGGTAGCGCTCGTCCCAGTCGGCGGACTTCACCACTGGCCTCGTCGCCGCCGGTCTGGATCAGGTTTTCCCCGCGCGTGCTCGGTTTCCGCGTTCCAAAGCGAGCACCAGCGGGGAAAACCTGATCGACTGGAGTCTTCCGAGCTCATCGCGCCGCCCGTCCGTAGCGGTCGGCCAGCTTCGCAGCGCGTTCCTGCGCGACCGATTCCCCGGCTGCATCCACAGTCGCCGCGTCGCGCTCGCGGCGCTCGGCTCGCGACATCGCGAACGGCGCGGCCAGCGCGAGCGCGGCGAACAGGTACCACTGGATGATGTAGGCGAAGTGCTGCAGCTCGACGGCGCCGCCGGCCGGATTGGACAGGTCCGGACCGGGGATCGACGTGAGTCCGCTCGTCCCCGGCTGTCCTGCGACCAGTTCGGCGTATCCGTCGTAGACCGGACGGCCGAGGCGGTCCTGCTGGTTGCCCGGATTGATCGATTCGACCTGCTGGCCGTCCAGGTGCGCCGCACCGTCGCTGCGAGACTCGCCGAGCTGAGCGCGCGCCCGCACATTCACCGTTGCGCTGGGCGCAGCGGCCACGGGCCCCGGCGCGCCCGACGCCGACGAGGCGACGAATCCCCGTACCACCAGCAGATCGCCTCGGGCCGTGCGCAACGGCGTGAGCACGAGCCACCCGTTGCGGTCGCCGACGGAGCGGTTGCGCACCAGCGATTGGCCGGCCGCGTCGTAGGTTCCGGTCGCGGTGAGGGTGCGGTAGCGAACGCGGTCTTCGGATACTGACGTGTGCGCGGACACCAGCGGCAGCAGCCGCGTCACCGCCACACCGGGCGCGTGGGCGTTCGCGCGCAGCGCGTCGTTGGCCGAAACCTTGTCGTCGAGGCGGACGATCTGCCACGTACCGGCAGCGACGCAGACCAGGGCGACGAGGGCCATGAGCGCCGACAGCGCCGCGTAGCGCGGCTGCCGGAGCGTGCGCAGCGCGGACCCGAAGCTCGATCCCAGCACGACAACACGGTACTGCCCGGTACCCTGATCGGCGGCCCGTACCCGGGTCGACGGGCGCTTAGCTCAGCGGGAGAGCACTCGGCTTACACCCGAGCGGTCACTGGTTCGATCCCAGTAGCGCCCACCGCACGAAGCTCCCGGAATACCCGGACGGTCAACTCGGCCCACCCTCACCGATGCGGGTGTCCGAACGGATCACCGACCACCTGCGCGACTGCACCGTGGTCGGCACCGCGCACCAGTTGCGGCATCGTTCGGGACGAAGCTCTATGAGGCCACCGCGACCCGTTCCTCGTCGCGCAGGTCATTGGACACGCATCGACAATGACGACGCAGGGTTACGTCCGGATCAGCCCGCACGCGGCGGCGCTGTCGATCGAGCAGATATCGCGGCTCGCCGACACGGTCAGCTGAAGCCGCCCCGGCGGTTACCGCAGCTGCGACACCCGTTGAAACGAGAGTGCGGTGAGGTGCGCCGAGTCGCGGACCGAGACGCCGGCCTGGTGCAGCTCGTCGACTGCGCTGCGCTGCCTCATAGCGCCGTTTCGCGGCCGCGAGCCACTCGGCCGCCTCGTGGTACTCGGCTACCGCCTTGAACGCTGTCGCCGGCAGCGCGTCCTCGTAGTGCCAGTCCAACTCGATCCGTTCGGGCTCCGCGTCGAGCAGGCCGGACAGTAGGTCCCGCAGCTCCGGGTCGAGTTCGGACAGTCGCCGCGACTCGGTCGCGCCGCCTCGCACGCCGGGCACGACGGCCACCCAGTAGCCGCCTTCGCGTGAAACTCGGGCGTCGTAGCGCTTCACTTGTCTAACCATCCGTTCCCGAATACCGGTTCCAGGGCCTCTTCGTTGCTTCGCGTGACGGTCTGCGACACCGGTGACGTGAGCGTGGGGACTCTGCCCGCCACGGTTCGACCTCGCCCCGCGACCTAATGCGCGCATGCAGCTTCGCCGCACAGGGGACGGCCCCGAGATCGTCGAGGTGATGCCGACCCGCTGCCCATGCGGCGCCGCCTACCGGCCCGACAACGTCCTGGTCGCCCACCTGCCGTGCTCGTGCGCCGGCGCTGGCGGGCACCGCAGTCACACCTGCTTGACGTGCGGGCTCGTCGTGTACGACCCGCCGCACCAGGCTGGCGCCGACGTTCTCACCAGCGCGTCGAGTCTGACTGGGCCCGAAGGCGGTAGCCGTCCTGCCGACCTGAGAGAGTTTCGAGATCGGTAATCGCATTGACCGGGGGCCGGTGACCCCGACAGCTAGGCCGGGTGTGCCGAGGAGTCGAGGACCTGGGATGCGGCGTCGCTGAACTGGTGCAATCCGTCCAGCAGAGTGGTCCGCGCCGCCGGGCTCATCAGATTCAGAACTGCGGCGAAGTCGCCGCGCCGCGTCGCGGCGAAGGCGTCGAGGCGGCGACGGCCCTGGCCGGTGAGGCTCAACGTGACCTCGCGACGGCTCCCGGGACTGATCTGCCGTTGGAGCAGACCCGCGGCCTCGAGCCGGTCGCACAGGCGACTCGCCGAGGACGGAATGGCACCCAGCTGGTGCGCGAGCCGCGTCAGGTTCATCGCGCCGTGCCACGCCAGGGAGGTGAGCACCCGCAACTGGGAAGGCGGTATGC
Source organism: Actinomycetota bacterium (assembly GCA_030948475.1). Classification (GTDB taxonomy): domain Bacteria; phylum Actinomycetota; class Actinomycetes; order Mycobacteriales; family Jatrophihabitantaceae; genus JALZAI01. The sequence continues at coordinate 3,209 of JALZAI010000011.1, read as the reverse complement.
GGGGGACGGTCCAGTCCTCGGCACGGTCCCACAGCAGCACCAGGGCCTGTGCCTGCGTGGTCACCTCGTCGGCGAGCGACTCGCCAGCTGGAATCCTCCGTCGTCCCGACGTCATAATCACCCCATGCCACCGTCTCGCGCGCGCCGCTCTGATCGGGCAGGAGCGAGGCCGCGTGGCCAGTGTGACATGAAAGTAGGCCGTTCGCGCGCCGATCCACGTCGTCCCGGACTGGTACGCGGTGCTTGAGGCGGCACTACATCAGGCCGTGCTGGAGGCCCTTGATCAGGCCCGTCCGGACGCGATGATAGCCGTGCTGCGACCGCTGCTGGCCGAGCGCCTGCAAGCCAGCGGGATCCGGCTGCTGCTCGCGAACTATCAGTTGACGGCGTTGCGTCCGATGCAGGATCCGGACGACCGGGAGGTGTTGCGCGACACCCCGGCGGGGCAGGCGTTCATCACCCAGCAGCCGGTGACCCGCCCCGCGCCAGAAGTGGGAGTCGTGGTGTATCTGCCGGTGAGCATTCGCGGCGACCGCATCGGCATTCTGCAACTCGCCGTGCCGACCGCCCCGGACCCGGTTGAGCTGCAGGAGCTGAGTCGACTCGCCGGCGTCATCGCCTACGCAATGCAGGCGGCCGCCCGCCAGACCGACGCATTGCAGCGGGCCGCACGTTCGCAACGGCTTACTCTCGCCGCCGAACTGCAGTGGCAGCTGCTTCCCGGACGGGGCTGCCGGGCACCGGAATACGAGCTCGCTGGCCACCTCGAGCCCGCGTACCACGTCCATGCCGACACCTTTGACTGGTCCCAGGACGAGGATCGCTTGGTCCTCAACGTCACCGACGCCGCCCGCCAGCGGCAGGGAGTCGCACTGCTCAGCACGCTCGCGGTGACCGCCCTGCGCAATGCCCGGCGGGCCGGGCTCGGGCTGGCGGATCAGGCATCCCTCGCCGATCAGGCGGTCTACGCCTACCATCAAGGCCGCGAGTACCTCAGCACGCTGCTGGTCGGCATCGACCTCACGACCGGTCATGCCAGCGCCGTCCTGGCCGGCTCACCGCGGCTGCTCGTGTTGCACGGTCGGCGGGTGCATCAGCCGGACCTGACCGACCAGAGCCCGCTGGGCATGTTCGAGGGCACCGACTACACCGAGGAACACTTCACGCTCGCCACCGGCGACCGGATGCTGATGATCTCCGACGGCGTCCACGCCGCCCGCTCGCCCGCCCGAGAGCAATTCGGCGACGCACGGCTGCCCGACCTGCTGAAATCCACGTCCACCGAACCGGTCGGTGCCGTGGTCCGCGCCGTCATCGACGACCTGTTCGCGCACCGCGACCTCGCCGAACTCGACGACGACGCGGCAGTCCTCTGCCTGGACTGGACCGGCCCCGGCGACGCAGCCCCGGCATCCACCAGCCGCCCGAGGCCGATCGGCGCCCCCGCCGGCCCGGCTGGCGGACCGCCGAGACTGACGATCGTGCCCCCGCCAGACATTCCTCATCACACCCATCGTTACTTCGACCGGCGCGGGACAACCTAGTGCGCCGGGCTGTCCGGCGGGCCAGCCCTCCCAGGGGCAACCGCGGAGAATTGCCCACCGACCAATGGGCCAGTTTGCTTCTCGAACCGGTGTAGACACGGAGGGGTCCAGCTCGGCGCTCAATCCTCCTACACGCGTTGGCGTCATCCAGTGACTCGTCGACGCCTCGCGTCCGTACAGGTATTACCACCAGAAAGGACGATTACTGATGGATCAGATCCCCGTTCCAGATAAGATCGATCCCGACCGGATCGTCATCAACGACCGCGGCGACTTCACCGATCGCGACCGGGCAGACTTTATGCCGCATCTGCGACGGGCATTGCACGAGTCCTGTGAGTGCGGCCAGCGGCTGTGGCCTGAGCTCGACGCTGGGCGCGCCTACCTTCTCGAGAGTCTTCCGCCGGCAGAATCGGCACGTTCGCAGTCGCCGACCACGCCACGTGACGATGATGGCTGGACGAAGTGGATGACCGCGTATGCCAGCGTCACCTCTGTCCTGGCCGGTCCGCACGGAGACTCCGGCCACGGCGAGCAGGAAGCACGCCACGAGATGCAACTACGTCACTAACCTCGATGCTGCCCTACCTGTCTCGCCTCCCGCAGGCGCGCTCGCGGCGCGTCGGGCTGCTCAGCCTGTCCCTTCTCGTCGGCGTCGGCGCCGGTCTCGGCGCGGTCGTGTTCCGCTACATGATCGACGGGCTTACCCGCCTCTTCACCGGCTTCCGCGACTACTCGGGGCACGGCCACGCGGCGAATCCGCACGTTCCGGCGCTTGGTCATTGGTTCGTCCTGCTGTCTCCCGTGCTCGCGGGCGTGCTATATGGGCCGCTCGTATATCGCTTCGCTCGCGAGGCTCGCGGGCACGGCGTGCCCGAGGTCATGGTCGCGGTGGCTCGCACCGGCGGGCGTATCCGACCCCAGGTCGCCGTGGTAAAGGCAATCGCGTCCGCGCTATGCATCGGGGGCGGGGGATCAGTCGGGCGTGAAGGCCCGATCGTGCAGATCGGCTCAGCCCTGGGATCCGCGCTCGGGCAACTGGTCAAGCTCGACGAACGCCGGATCAAGCTGCTCGTGGCATGCGGCGCCGCTGGCGGCATCGCGGCCACCTTCAATGCCCCGCTGGCCGGGGTGTTCTTCGCGATGGAACTAATCCTGCGGCAGTGGGCCCCGGAGTCCTTCGGGATGGTCGTGCTGTCCTCGGTCACCGCCAGCGTCATCGGGCGATCCATACTGGGCGATCACCCGTTCCTCACGTTGCCGGCCTTCCATGTGCAGCACGTCGTGCAGTACCCGCTGTTCGCCGCCCTCGGGTTGGTCGCCGGATTGGTTGGGGTGGTGTTCTCGCGGGTGTTGTATGGGATCGAGGATGTCTGCGACTGGGCCTGGCGCGGACCGGAATGGTTGCGTCCCGCCGCGGGTGGTGTCCTGCTCGGGGTTCTGTTGCTGGTGCTGCCCGAGATGTACGGCGTCGGCTACCCGGTGCTCGGTAAGGCGGTCGCCGGCGGGTACACCGTCGCGTTCCTCGTCGCCCTGCTGGTCGGCAAGCTGGTCGCCTGCAGCCTCACCATCGGCATCGGCGGCTCCGGCGGGGTCTTCGCCCCGAGCCTGTTCTGCGGCGCCATGGCCGGAGCCGTCTTCGGCGACGTCGTGCATGCGGTCGCC
>JALZAI010000423.1 GCA_030948475.1 Actinomycetota bacterium | reverse complement strand
CTGGAACGCGCCGTCGCAGACCACTCCAGCCTCTGAGCACAGCCCGCGCGGCCGCGTACCCGACGTTCGGGCGTGCCACCAGACGGCATAACCATCCCCACGCTCAGATCCGGGTCGCACTTCCGGACTGGTTGCTCGACCGTGGTCTGGTCGAGGCGATCGGGGCGAGGCTGCCCGGCGCCACCTGGCAACGCTGCCGCACGCACTGGGAGCGTAACGAATTAACTTGTGCTTTTGGCTTGGGGTGGCCGATGATGTGGTATGGCCGTCGATGCGCTGCTGCGTGATCAGCTTTCCCGCCGGTTCGGCGTGTTGCTGGCGTACTTGGATGAGCGGCAGAAGCGGTTGGCGTTGGGAACGGAGGCCCGGCTGATCGGGCACGGGGGCGTTCGCGCGGTGGCGCTGGCGGCGGGGGTGAGCGAGGCGACGGTGCGGTCCGGAGTGAGCGAGCTTGAGGCGGCGGGCTCGTCGTTGCCGGTCGGCCGTTCACGCCGCCCCGGTGGCGGCCGCAAGTCGGCGTCGCAACACGATCCGAGCCTGGTCGAGGCGCTGCTGCGGCTGGTGGAGCCCGACGAACGGGGCGATCCGATGTCGCCGCTGCGGTGGACGACGAAATCGTTACGGCACCTGGCTGACGAGTTGTCCCGGTCCGGACATCCGGTCTCGGCCCCGACGGTCGGCCGACTGTTGAAGACCAACGGGTTCAGCCTGCAATCGACATCGAAAACCCTCGAGGGCGTGCAGCACCCTGATCGCGATGCCCAATTCCGTTACATCAACGAGCAGGTCAAGACTCACCAAGCCGGTGGCCAGCCGGTGATCAGCGTGGACGCGAAGAAGAAGGAGCAACTGGGCCAGCTACCCGCGGCGGGCCGGGAATGGCGACCGAAAGGGGACCCGGTCACGGTGGAGGACCACAGCTTCTTCGCTACCGGCCCGGACGTGCCCCTCGCGGTGCCCTATGGCATCTACGACATCGCCGCCGATGCCGGATGGGTCAACGTCGGAGTCGATCACGATACGTCGGCGTTCGCTGTGGCCTCGATCCGCCGATGGTGGCGCCAGGCGGGAAGCCAGGAGTATCCGGGCGCCGACCGGCTACTGATCACCGCCGACGCGGGCGGGTCCAACAGCTACCGCTACCGGCTGTGGAAAGCGGAGCTCGCCGCGTTCGCCGCGGAAGCGGGACTGCAGGTCACTGTCTGTCACTTCCCGCCCGGAACCAGCAAATGGAACAAGATCGAGCACCGCCTGTTTTCGGCGATCACCCTGAACTGGCGGGGACGACCGTTGACCAGCCACGAGGTAGTCCTCGCCACGATCAACACCACCCGCACCCGGCGCGGGCTGAACGTGCACGCCGAACTGGACGAGAACACCTACCCGCTGGGGATCGCGGTCTCCAAGCAGGAACTGCGGCAGCTACCGATCCAGCCGCACGACCACCACGGGGAATGGAACTACACCGTCGTGCCCACCGGCACCAAGACGGCGCCGGTCACCGCCGACGACCGAGCCCGCAACCGGGTCGAAGCGCTCCGCCTGCTGGCCGACGAGCGGATCACCGGCATGAGCGGGCCTCAACTCGCCGCGCTCGCCGAGAAGCTCGCCCCCGCGCAGCAAGCCCAAGGCGCGCAACGCTGCTTCGAACAGCGCGGCGGGCCGCGACGCCGAACCCGCGGCGCCGGAAGCAAACGCATCCTCACCCCGGCCGACGCGGTGCTGATCACCATCGTCTACCAGCGGCAGGTGTGCTCCCAGAAGGTGTTGGCCGAATTACTCGGCATCAGCGACATGCCCATCGGACTGATCATCTCGGAAACGCGGCAACTGCTGGGCGAGAACGACATCCAGATCACCCCCACAACGCTACGGTTCAAAGCCGCTGCGGAACTGCGCGACTACGCCGACAGCGACCGACCCCTACCCGAACGATCCCGAACCACGCAACTGCTCGCCCACCCCGCACTGACCGGCATGCCCCCCGCCGACCTCGCCGCCATGACCGCCCGGGTGCGCAAGGTGCTCGAAGCCAGGGGCGAGCGACACCGGCACCGCCGCCGCGGCGGTGAGACCCTCCCCGGCGCCCGCGGCGGCGTGTTCACCCAGAAGATCACCCCCGACGAGCGGATCCTGGCGACCGTCCTTTACCAGCGCAAACTATGCAGCCAAGACACCCTGGCCGAACTGTTCACCGTCAGCCGCCGAACCATCGGCAACGTCATACTCGAAGTCGGCCCAGCCGTTGCCCAGGACGGCTACACGCCGACACCCGCCGAACAGCGATTCCCCAACGCCCAGAGCATCATCGACGCCGCAACACACCACAGTTAATTCGTTACGCTCCCACTGCGCCGCGAACCTCATGTCGGCGACGCCGATGTCGGCTTGGGGATGGGGGAAAGCCCTGCTGCACAGCGTCTATGACCAGCGCGACGCCGCGTCGGTGCATGCCCAGTTCGACGGCGTCCTGGACACGCTGAGCGAGAAACTCCCTGCTGTCGCTGAGCATTTGGACTCCGCGCGCGCCGAAGTGCTGGCGTTCACCGGCTTCCGAAAGCGATCTGGCGACAGGTCTGGTCCACCAACGCACAAGAACGGCTGAACCGCGAGATCCGCGGCCGCACCGACGTCGTCGGCATCGTCCCCGACCGCCCCTCCCTCATCCGCCGGGTCGGCGCCGTGCCGAACAACACGAGGAATGGACCGAGATGCGCCGCTACATCGGCCTCGCCGTCCCGGCCAAGAGCCGGCTCATCCTCATCACCACGCCGGCCGACGTCGAGCCGGAGGTGACCATCCCCGCCATCACCGCCCACAGAGTCCACAGAGTCCATAGAGTCCACAACCACGATCACGCGGAGACCGGCTCACACACCACTTCCGCGGACGTGACCATCACTGCTGG
>JALZAI010000410.1 GCA_030948475.1 Actinomycetota bacterium | reverse complement strand
GTCGTGGTGGTCGTCGGTGTCGTGGTGGTCGTCGGTGTCGTGGTGGTCGTCGGTGTCGTGGTCGTCGTGGTAGTACTGCTCGGGGAAGGCCCCGGACTGGACGTTCCGCTGTCGGACGTGCACCCGCTCACCGCGCCGAGCGTTGCGATCGCGGCGACGATCACCCGGGTCAACAACTGCCTCACGCCCAGTCGAAGGTGCGCGTAACGGCCTTCTGCCAGGTCGCGTACAGCTGGTCGCGCAGGGACGCTTCCATCGCCGGCTCCCACTGTTTGTCGGCGGACCAGTTCGCGACGATCTCCTGGGTCGAGGACCAGAAGCCGACTGCGAGGCCCGCCGCATAGGCCGCACCGAGCGCAGTCGTCTCGGCCACGACCGGACGGACCACGGGCACCGCGAGGATGTCGGCCTGGAACTGCATGAGCAGGTCGTTGACCACCATCCCGCCGTCCACCTTGAGCGAGGTCAGGTCCACGCCGGAATCGGCATTCATCGCCTCGACCACCTCGCGGGTCTGGAACGCAGTCGCCTCCAGAGCGGCGCGGGCGAGGTGGCCGCGGTTGACGAAGCGGGTCAGGCCGACGACGGCGCCACGCGCGTCCGGCCGCCAGTACGGCGCGAACAGGCCGCTGAAGGCCGGGACGAAGTACGCGCCCCCGTTGTCGTCGACCTCGCGGGCGAGCGGTTCGATGTCGGCCGCGGACGAGATCAACCCGAGATTGTCGCGCAGCCACTGCACCAGCGAGCCGGTGACCGCGATCGAACCCTCCAGCGCGTACACCGGCGCTTCCTCGCCGAGCCGGTAGCACACGGTCGTCAACAGCCCGTTCTCGCTGAGCACCTTGTCCGTGCCGGTGTTGAGCAATAGGAAGTTGCCGGTGCCGTAGGTGTTCTTCGCCTCGCCGGGCTGCAGGCAGGCCTGCCCGAAGGTCGCCGCGTGCTGGTCACCGAGGATGCCGGCGATCGGGACACCGGCCAACGATCCGCGTTCGCGTGCCTTCGCATACACCTCCGAGGACGAGCGGATCTCCGGCAGCATCGAGACCGGAATCCCCATTTCCTCGGCGATGTCCGGAATCCATTCGAGTGTGTCCAGGTTCATCAGCATGGTGCGCGAGGCGTTGGTGACGTCGGTGACGTGGACGCCGCCCTCCGTCCCGCCCGAGAGATTCCACAGCAACCAGGAGTCAATGGTGCCGAACGCCAGCTCGCCGTTGTCGGCGCGGGCACGCGCGCCCTCGACGTTGTCGAGGATCCAGCGCGCCTTCGGCCCGGCGAAGTACGTCGCCAGCGGAAGCCCGGTGCGCGCCTGGTAGCGCTCCACGCCGCCGTTCCCGGCGAGTTCGTCGCAGATCGGCTGCGTGCGCGTGTCCTGCCAGACGATCGCAGGACCGACCGGCTCCCCGGTGCCGCGATCCCAGAGCAGCGTCGTCTCCCGCTGGTTGGTGATGCCGATCGCGACGACGTCGCCGCGGCTGACCTCGGCCCGGGCCAGGGCTCCGGCCAGGACCCGGCGGGTGTTCGTCCAGATCTCGGTGGCGTCGTGCTCCACCCAACCGGCGCGGGGCAGGTGCTGGCGGTGCTCGATCTGCTCGGCGGCGACGATCCGAGCCTCGTGGTCGAACAGGATGCAGCGGGTCGAGGTGGTGCCCTGATCGATCGCCGCGACCACATTCCGCGTTTGCGTCATTGCGTTAGCGTCCCATCCGTGCAACCAGTGCAGCCCGACATCCCGAGGATCCCGAAGGGCGGCGCCGCCTCACGCCTGGACGCCGCCTACCGCGAGGCAGCCTGGCATCGCCTGCGCACCGACGACTTCGACGTGGTCGTGGTCGGCGGGGGGGTCACCGGCGCCGGAGCCGCGCTCGACGCCGCGACCCGCGGCCTGTCCGTCGCGCTGGTCGAGGCGCGCGACTGGGCGTCCGGGACGTCGAGCCGCTCGTCCAAGCTTTTCCACGGTGGACTGCGCTATCTCGAGCAGCTGGAGTTCGGTCTGGTGCGCGAAGCGCTGCGCGAACGCGAGCTGATGACCACGCGGCTGGCCCCGCACCTGGTGACGCCGGTGCCGTTCCTGTATCCGCTCACCCACCGCGCCTGGGAACGTCCCTACGTTGCGGCGGGCCTCGCGCTCTACGACGTGATGGGCGGACACAGCAGCCTGCCCGGGCAGAAGCACCTGTCCCGCAGGGCCGCTCTGCGGATGTTCCCGGGCCTGCGCTCGGACGCCCTCGTCGGCGCGGTGCGCTACTACGACGCGCAGGCCGACGACGCGCGGCACACCCTGACCGTCGCGCGCACCGCCGCCCGCTTCGGCGCGATCGTCCGCTCGTCCACCCAGGCCGTCGGCTTCGCCCGCGAGTCCGAT
>JALZAI010000395.1 GCA_030948475.1 Actinomycetota bacterium | reverse complement strand
TGACTGGACGGCCGGTGCCCGCGGGATTTCGGATCGATCTCGATCCCGACGCCGTCGAGCTCGAACTCGACGTGTGGTTCGGCGGGTCACCTTCGCGCGTCATGCGGCTGACCGGATCGGGACGGCGCGCCCTCGACGAGCTGCGCGCCGGCCCGATCCGCTCACGGGCGGCGGGCGTCCTGGCCAGGCGGCTCACCGACGCCGGCTTGGCCCACCCCCGCCCGCCGGTGTTCGCGGCCGAGGACCTGACCGTGGTGATCCCGGTGTACGAGCGGGCCGACGCGCTCGACGGCTGCCTGGCCGCGCTCGGTCCGGAGAGCTCGGTGGTCGTAGTAGACGACGCGTCCCCCGACGGCCGACGCATCGCCGACATCGCGCACCGGCACGGCGCGAAGCTCGTCCGCCGCGAGGTCAACGGCGGTCCGGGCGCCGCGCGTGACACCGGCCTCGAGTACATCCACGGCGAGTTCGTCGCCTTCCTCGACAGCGACTGCGTCCCGCCCCCGCGCTGGACGGAGCGGCTGGTCGGGCACCTGGCCGACCCGCTCGTCGGCGCGGTGGCGCCGCGGATCACCGCCGTCGTGTCGCGAACCTGGGCGGGGCGCTACACCGCGGCCCAGGGCAGTCTCGACCTCGGCACGAGACCCGCACGCGTCGCCCCGGGGACGCCCGTCTCCTACGTGCCGACAGCGGCGCTGATCGTGCGGCGAGCAGCGCTGCTCGAACTCGTCCGCAACGGCGCGGTGTTCGATCCGGACCTTCGTATCGGTGAGGACGTCGACCTGATCTGGCGGCTGCACGCGGCCGGTTGGCGGGTGCGCTACGACCCGTCGGTCGAGGTGCGGCACCGGGAACCGGCCACTTGGCCCGCGCTGCTGAGCCGACGGTTCCGGTACGGCACATCCGCAGCGCCGCTGTCGCAGCGCCACGGCGCGGCAGTCGCGCCGATCGTGCTGCATCCGTGGCCCGCGCTCACCGTTGCCGCGTTGCTCGCCGGCCGCACCAAGCTCGCGGTTGGTGCCTTCGCCGCGTCCGTCCTCGCCATGGTGCGCACCCTGCGCCGCGCCAACGTCCCGACACGCGGAGTGCAGCGGGCGATGGCCGGCGCGGCTACCCGGACCTGGCTCGGGACGGGGCGCTACGGCATCCAGTTCGCCGCGCCGTTGCTCGTCGCAGCCGCCCGGGGCGGGTGGGGACGGCGCGCCGCAGCGGCGTCCCTGCTGCTCGCCCCGCCGCTCGACGCCTGGCGCGGCAATCGAAAGACCCTCGACCCGGCCCGGTTCACCATCGGCTGGCTGGCCGACCAGGTCTGCTACGGAGCAGGGGTATGGGTCGGTTGCCTCAGGCAGCGCACTACCGTCCCATTGCGCCCACTCGTGGCGCACAAGCCGCTTCGCATCGAGTCGCGAACATCGACAGGAGAGTGACCGCAATGGCAAACGTTTGGTTCGAGACCGTCGCCGAGGCGCAGCGGCGGGCGAAACGGCGCCTGCCGAAGTCGGTGTACAGCGCGCTCGTGGCCGGCTCGGAACGCGGCATGACGGTGCACGACAACATCGCCGCATTCGGCGAACTCGGCTTTGCGCCGCACACCGCCGGCCAAGCGAGCGAGCGCGATCTGTCCACCAGCGTCATGGGCCAGCCGATCTCCATGCCCGTGCTGATCTCACCCACCGGCGTGCAGGCCGTACATCCGGACGGCGAGGTCGCGGTGGCCCGCGCCGCTGCCGCGCGCGGCATTGCGATGGGGCTGAGCTCATTCGCCAGCAAGCCGGTCGAGGAGGTCGTCGAGGCGAACCCGCAGACGTTCTTCCAGATCTACTGGGCGGGCACCCACGAGCAGATCGCCGGCCGGCTCGAGCGCGCCCGGGCAGCCGGTGCGGTCGGCCTGATCGCCACCCTGGACTGGTCGTTCTCGATGGGACGCGACTGGGGCAGCCCACACATCCCCGAGAAGATCAACCTGCGCGAGGCCGTCCGCTTCGCACCACAGGCCCTGACCCATCCGCGCTGGCTGCTGACCTTTGCCAGGACCGGACGGATCCCGGACCTCACCGTCCCGAACATGGCCGATCCGGGCGCGGACGCTCCGACGTTCTTCGGGGTGTACGGGCAGTGGATGCAGACGCCGCCGCCGTCCTGGGAGGACGTGAAGTGGCTGCGCGAGCAGTGGGGTGGACCGTTCATGGTCAAGGGCGTCACCCGGGTCGACGACGCGAAGCGCGCGGTCGATGCCGGTGCCACCGCGATCTCCGTGTCCAACCACGGAGGCAACAACCTCGACGGCACACCGGCGACGATCCGCGTGCTGCCCGCGGTTGCGAACGCGGTCAGCGACCAGATCGAGGTGCTGCTGGACGGAGGGGTGCGCCGGGGCAGCGACGTGGTCAAGGCGCTCGCGCTCGGCGCCCGCGCGGTGATGATCGGACGCGCGTACCTCTGGGGGCTCGGCGCCAACGGCCAGGCCGGTGTGGAGAACGTCCTCGACGTGCTGCGTGCGGGCATCGACTCGGCGCTGCTCGGGCTCGGGCGCAGCTCGGTGACCGAACTCGATCGAAGCGACGTGCTCGTCCCGGACGGCTTCGAGAGAGCCCTCGGAGTCGGCTGAGGGCCACAGGCAGCGACGTGCGCGACAATGGGACATGACTGATTCCTAGCCGCACTTACCCCGGTCGATCACGTCGAGCCGGCGCCACGCCGGATCTTCGTCCATCCCCGCAACCCGTACACGCGAGTCGATGCGCTGCGTTCCACGCCGACCTCGCCTGGGCCTACGACTTCCCGACCCGTCAGCTGCTACCGATAACCGGGCCGATCGCGTTCTACAACGAGAAGGTCGACACCGTCATCGGCGGCGAAGCGCTGCCCCATCCGGTCACGCACTTCGGCTGAGCGAGCTACAGCGGAGTGACGTACGCGCCGCTGATGCCGCCGTCGACGAGGAACGTTGTCGCAGTGATGAACGATGCGTCGTCGCTGGCGAGGAACGCGACCGCAGCAGCGATCTCGTCCGCCTCGGCGAAGCGCCCTATCGGGATGTGCACGAGCCGGCGCGCCGCCCGCTCCGGATCCTTCGCGAACAGCTCCTGCAGCAGCGGGGTGTTCACCGGACCCGGGCACAGCGCGTTGACCCGGACTCCGTCCCGCGCGAACTGCACGCCCAGCTCGCGGCTCATCGCGAGCACGCCGCCCTTGCTTGCGGTGTAGGAGATCTGCGATGTCGCGGAGCCCATGACGGCTACGAACGACGCCGTGTTGATGATCGATCCGCCGCCGCCCGCGCGCATGTGCTCGATCGCGTACTTGCAACACAGGTAGACCGAGGTGAGGTTGACGCGCTGAACTCGCTCCCACGCGTCCAGGTTGGTGGTCAGGATGGAGTCGTCATCCGGCGGCGAGATGCCGGCGTTGTTGAAGGCGACGTGCACTCCCCCGAATTCGGCGACCGTGCGCTCGAACAGGGCCTGCACTTGGGGCTCGTCGGTGACGTCGGCCTCGACGAACAGGCCGCCGACCTCGGCGCCTGCCTTCTCGCCGGCTGTCGCATCCAGGTCGGCGCACACCACGCGGGCGCCTTCCGCCGCGAAGCGCCGGGAGGTCGCCAGCCCGATGCCGCTGCCCGCACCCGTCACTACGGCCACCTTGCCGTACAGCCTGCCGGTCATGTCCCCTCTCGCTTCGCTCGTCGCGGGCATGCGGAGACGCAATGCCACTGGATCGCTCGGCAAGCCTCGCTCATGACACATCTCGCGTCGAGATGAATACGTTCTTGGTTTCGGTGAAGGCGAACGGCGCGTCCGGTCCGAGCTCCCGGCCGAGGCCCGACGACTTGAACCCTCCGAACGGCGTCCAGTAGCGCACCGACGAGTTCGAGTTCACCGACAGGTTGCCGGCCTCGATGGCGCGACTGACGCGCAGCGCCCGGCCGACGTCGCGTGTCCAGATCGAGCCGGACAGCCCGAAGTCGCTGTCGTTGGCGATCCGCACCGCGTCCGCCTCGTCCTCGAACGTCAGCACGGCGACGACCGGGCCGAAGATCTCCTCGTGCAGGGTGCGGTCAGTCGGATCGCTCGGGGTCAACACGGTCGGCGGAAACCAGAAGCCCGGCCCGTCGGGCACGCTGCCCCGGAAGGCGACGGGCGCGTCGGACGGCACGTACGCGCGCACCCGCTCGCGCTGCTCCGCGCTGATCAGCGGACCCATCTCCGCCTTGTCGTCAGCGGGATCGGTGACGACGACACCCTTGACCGCGGACTCGAACAGCTGCATGAACTGCTCGTACGCGCTGCGCTGGACAAGGATCCGCGACCGGGCGCAGCAGTCCTGGCCCGCGTTGTCGAAGGCCGCCGACGGCGCGCCAGATGCCGCCGCGGCCAGGTCGGCGTCGGCGAAAATGACATTCGCACTCTTGCCCCCGAGTTCGAGGGTGACCGGCTTGACGTGGGCTGCGCACCCGGCCATCACCTGCCGGCCTACTTCCGTCGAGCCGGTGAAGACGATCTTCGCGACGTCGGCGTGCTGGACGAAGCGTTGCCCGACGACGCTGCCCTTGCCCGGCAGCACCTGGAACACGCCGTCGGGCAGGCCGGCGCCGAGCGCGAGCTCGGCCAGGCGCAACGCAGTCATCGGGGTGAGTTCAGCGGGCTTGAGCACGACCGTGTTGCCCGCGGCTAGCGCCGGTGCGAACCCCCAGGACGCGATCGGCATCGGGAAGTTCCACGGGACGATCACGCCGACGACGCCCAGCGGTTCGTGGAAGGTGATGTCGACGCCGTCCGGCACGGGAATCTGTTGGCCGATCAGCCGTTCCGATGCTCCCGAGTAGTACGCGACGACGTCCCGGGCGTTGCCGGCCTCCCACCGGGCGTTGCCGATCGTGTGCCCTGAGTTCATCACCTCGATGCGGGCCAGGTTCTCGCGGTCGCTGTCGATCGCTGCGGCGAAGCGGTGCAGTAGCCGCGCGCGGTCACCAGGAGCGACGTCGCGCCAGGACGGGAAAGCCTTGCGGGATCGAGCAATCGCAGCATCGGTCTGCTCGACGTCGACGCGGTCGACCGAGGCCACGATCTGCTCGGTCGCGGGATTGATGACGGCAGTGGGCACGCCGGTCACATCCTTTCGAAGCCGCGGATCAGTTCCCAGTTGGTGACCGCGGCGTCGAATGCGGCCAGTTCGACACGGGCGGTGTTGCTGTAGTGCTCCACGACCTCGTCGCCCAGCGCGGATCGGGCGATCTCGCTGTCCGCCAGCAGGTGCGCTGCCTCGCGCAGCGTCGTCGGGACCCGCGGCGCGTCGCTGACGTAGGCATTGCCCGCGAACGGCGCTTCGAGCGGCAGCTCATGGTCGATGCCGTGTAAACCTGCAGCGATCATCGCGGCGACCGCCAGGTACGGGTTTACGTCGCCACCCGGCAACCGGTTCTCGAAACGCAGGCTCGGGCCGTGCCCGACGACGCGCAGCGAGCAGGTGCGGTTGTCGAAGCCCCACGCCACGGCCGTGGGGGCGAAGGTGTCCGGTTGGTAGCGCTTGTAGGAGTTGATGTTCGGCGCGAAGAAGTAGCTCAGTTCGCGAAGCCCGGCGAGCTGTCCGGCCAGGAACTGCTCGAAGAGCGGCGACGTCCCACCTTGCCGGTCCCCCGCGAAGACCGGGTTGCCGTCGTTGTCACGCAGCGACAGGTGGATGTGGCACGAGTTGCCTTCGCGCTCGTTGTACTTCGCCATGAAGGTCAGCGACTTGCCGTGCTGCGCGGCGATTTCCTTGGCGCCCGTCTTGTAGATAGCGTGGTTGTCGCAGGTGCGCAGCGCGTCGGTGTACTTGAAGGCGATCTCGTGCTGCCCGAAGTTGCACTCGCCCTTGGCCGACTCGACCTGCATTCCGGCGTCGCGCATGCCGAGCCGGATCGCCCGCAGCAGTGGCTCGACCCGGCCCGTGCCGAGCACCGAGTAGTCGACGTTGTACTGGTTCGACGGCGTCATGTCTGAGTAGCCACGCGACCAGGCCGCCTCGTAGCCGTCGTCGAACACGATGAACTCCAACTCGGTGCCCACATAGGCCGTCCAGCCCCGCTCGGTCAGTCGGGAGAGTTGGCGCTGCAGCACCTGGCGTGGCGACTCGACCACCGGCGCGCCGTCCAGCCACGCGGCGTCGGCCAGCAGAAGTGCGGTGCCGGGCTGCCACGGCACGAGCCGCAGTGTGCTCAGGTCGGGCGCCATGACGAAGTCGCCGTAGCCGCGGTCCCAGGACGAGATCGCGTAACCGCCGACGGTGTTCATCTCGATGTCGACGGCGAGCAAGTAGTTGCAGCCTTCGGTGCCGTGCTCGAGCACGTCGTCGAGGAAGTACTTGGCGTCGAGTCGCTTGCCCTGCAGGCGGCCCTGCAGATCCGTGATCGCGACGACGACGGTGTCCACCGATCCGTCCGCAACGGCTATACGGAGGCTGTCCTCGCTCAATGGACCAGTCGGCATACCGAATCACCTCTACTGAGAAGGTCTGGCGACCATACCTTCGTAGCGCACTCGACGGAATCCTTAGCTAAGGAATCCGCGTAACAGCGCAGCTGTCCCGTCGACATGTTCCTCCATCTCGGTACGTGCCTCGCCGGCTTGGCCACCGAGGATCGCGTCGACGATGCGTGCGTGCTGCTCGTCGGAGTGCGCGATGTTGGCGGGGATGACAGGGATGGCCCGCAACAGCTCGTCCAGGCGCATCTGGACATCGGCGATGACGGCCGTCACGGAGGCACTGCCGCCGAGTGCCGCGATCGCCAGATGCAACCGCGAGTCGGCCTGCCTGCGTACGCCCGGTTCGGCGTCGGTGGCCGCCGCGAGGTAGCGCAGCAGGCTGGCCCGGTCCGCTGCGGTAAGAGTGCGGCTCGCCGCGAGCGCCGCGGCACCCGGCTCGACGACCCGGCGCAGCGCGAGCGCGTCGTCGAGGCTGTGCGCGATGGAGCGTTCGATCTTGTCCCGAGAGCGGGCCCGTTGCCTGATCGGCGCGACCACAAAGGTGCCGCCGCCGCGCCCGCGCCGCGACTCGACCAGGCCCGCGTCGCGCAGCGCCCGGATCGCCTCGCGCAGCGTCACCCGGCTCACCCCGAAGGTGTCGGCCAGTTCTCGCTCGGGTGGCAGCCGGTCGCCTTCGACGAGCACGCCGAGCCGCACGCTCTGGGCCAGCCGCTCGACCGTCACCTCGAAGGCGTTGCGGACCGGGACGGGCGAGAACATCGTCCGCGCCCAGAGCGCCTCGACATTGCCGAGCGACATCAACGACCCACCTCAGCCGCACTCGCAGCAACAAAGGCGTCGAACAGGTCCTCACCCGCGAACACCTCGGGATGCCACTGCACCCCGAACACCCAGGTGCGACCGGGCAGTTCGACCGCTTCCACGACGCCGTCCTCGGCCCATCCGGCAGCCACGAGGCCGCTACCCAGCCGGCCGACGCCCTGGTGGTGGTAGGTGGCGACCTCGGCCCGCGGGCCGTACACCTCGGCCAGCCGGGTACCCGTGGCCATTGCCACCAGGTGTCGCCCGTGCACCCCCACGGTCGGGCGGTGCAGCGAGGAGCCGACCGAGTCCGGCAGGTGCTGCACGAGATCGCCGCCCAGCGCCACGTTGAGCACCTGCATACCGCGGCACACGGCGAGCACCGGGATGTCCCGAGCGAGCGCGGCGTGCAGCAGCGCGAGCTCCCACTCGTCGCGGTCGCTTCGCCCCGGACCGGTCGCGGCGTCGCGCGGCGCGCCGTACCGGTCCGGGTCGACGTCTGCGCCGCCGGCGACCAGCAGCCCGTGCAGACCGTCCACCGCGGCATCGGCCGCCGCTGCTGCCGCCGGAGGCAGCAACAGGGCCAGCCCGCCCGCCGCCCGCACCGAAGCGGCATAGGTCGCAGGCAGCAGATCCGCGGTCTCGTCCCACACGCCCCAGGCGGCCCGCTCCCGGTACGTGGTGAGCCCGATCCGCGGTGGCCTCACGGACACAGCCGAATGGTGCGGCGGGCAGTCCTCTGCGTCATCCCGGTCACCTCCGTCCGAGCCGATCGCCGCACGGGTCGAACAGCGGCTCGGCGGTGACCGTACCGGGGACCCAGTCCCCGAACAGGTCGAGGTCGACGCATGTCCCTACCTCGACCTCGCTCGGCAGGTACGCGTAGGCGACTGACATCCCGAGCGAGTAACCGAAGCCTCCGGACGTCACCCGGGCGACCACGTCTGCCGCGACCCGGATCGGCTCGCTGCCCAGGACCACGCGGGTCGGGTCGTCGAGCACGATCGCACGCAGCCCCCGCGTCGACCCGGCTTGCTTCGCGACGAGCAGCGCGTCGCGTCCCTCGAAACCGCCGGGCTTGTCGAGCCGCACACAGAACCCGAGACCGCTCTCGTACGGAGTGGTCTCGGTTGTCAGGTCGCTGCCCCACACCCGGTAGCCCTTCTCGACGCGCATGCTGTCGATGGCCCGGTAGCCCGCGGCTATCATCCCGTCCGCGCGGCCGGCGTCCCACAGCGCCTCCCACAACGCGCCGCCGTACTCACTCGGCGCGTATAGCTCCCAGCCGAGCTCACCGACAAACGTGACGCGCAGCGCACGCACCGGGACGTCGGCGACGGTCGTCTCGCGCGAAGCCAGGAACGGGAATGCCTCGTTGCCGAAATCGCAGGGGGAGACACGCTCCAGGATGTCGCGCGAGCGCGGGCCCCACAGCGCGAAGCAGCAGTACAGGCCGGTTACATCGGCGATGCGCACGTCCATACCGCGCCGCCGCGCCTGGGCGCGGAGCCAGGCCAGGTCGTGCGAGCCGAAGGCGGTACCCGTCACGATCAGGAATTCGTCGTCCTCGACGCGGGTAACGGTGAAGTCGCATTCGATTCCGCCGCGTACGTTGAGCGCTTGTGTGTAGGTGACGTCGCCGATACTGCGCGCCACCTCGTTGTCGCACACCCACTCGAGAAAAGCCGCGGCCGGTGCGCCGCTCACCGAAATCTTCGCGAACGACGACTCGTCGAACAGGCCAGCTGCCTCGCGAGTGCGCAGATGTTCGGCGCCGACGGCGGGCGACCAGTCCCGACCGGCCCACCCCTGCGGACGCCCGCACGGGTCACCGAGCGATGCGTTTGCCGCGTAGTAGTCGACCCGTTCCCAACCGGCCTTCTCCGCGAAGACGGCCTCGTGCGCGAGGTGCCAGCCGTAGGCAGGCGAACGGCGTAGCGGACGACCCGACACGCGCTGAGTGCCGGGATAGGCGATATCGTAGTAGGTTCGGTAATTTTCCAGCGTTCGGGCAAGCGTGTAGCGCGGGGACCGGTACGCGGCGCCGAAGCGGTTCACGTCCATGTGCCAGACGTCGAGCGACGGACGGCCGTCGACGATCCACTCAGCCATGATCTTGCCGACGCCACCGGCACCGGCGATGCCGTGCGCACAGAAGCCGGCCGCGACGAACAACCCGGCCACGTCCGTCTCGCCGAGGCAGAACTCGTTGTCCGGCGTGAAGGCCTCGGGACCGTTGATCAGCCGCCGTACACCGAGGTCGCCCATGCGCGGCACCCGCCGTTGCGCGTTGCCGGCGATCTCCTCGAAGCGCGGCCAGTCCTCGGCCAGCAGCCGGCCGTTGAAGTCGGGAGGGATCGAGTCATAGCCGTTGGGACCCGCCGTCCACGACGCAGGATTGCGCTCGTAACCGCCCATCACCAGGCCGTCGACCTCCTGCCGGAAGTAGACCAGCAGGTCCGGGTCCCGCAATGTCGGCAACGGGCTGCTCTGCCGCTCCAGGAACGGTTCGGTGACCAAGTACTGATGCGACAACGGCACCAGCGGCACGCGTACTCCGGCCAGCCGGCCGATCTCTGCGGCAAACATCCCGGCGCAGTTCACCACCACCTCGCAGTCGATGTCACCGCGGTCGGTACGGACGGTGCGCACCCGTCCAGCCACGGTGTCGATGCCGGTCACCCGGGTGCGCTGGTGGAACCGAACCCCGCCGGCGCGGGCGTGATTGGCCAGCGCGTAGCACAGTTGGGACGGATCGAGATAGCCGTCCGAGTCCAGGTACGCGGCGCCGAGCACCCCGTCCAGTTCGACGAGCGGGAAGCGTTCAGCCACCTCGCTCGGCGAGATCTCGTGCAACGGCAGGTCGTAGGTGCGCGCCCAGCTGATCTGCCGGCGGATCTCCTCTAGCCGCTCCGGCGAGCAGGCCAGCTTGATGCCGCCGCATTCCGTCCAGCCCACCGGGAACTCGCCGGCCTGCAGGGTGCGGTAGAGCTCGACGGAATAGGTGTTCATCCGGGTCAGGGTCGGGTCGGCGCGCAACTGCCCGACCAGGCCGGCCGAGTGGAAGGTCGACCCGCTGGTCAGTTCGGCACGCTCCACGACCAGGACGTCGCGTTCACCCAGTTGCGCGAGATGGTAAGCGACGCTCGCTCCGCCGACTCCGCCGCCGATAATCACGACGCGCGCTGACGTCGGCAGTTGCTCGACAGGCACGCTCCAGATCATCCTGGCGCCGCATGATCGGAGCAAGCCTCCCCGCGAATTAAAGGTCTGGGTACTAGACCGTTAGCGCCGGACGGCCATACGATCCCGACACCCGCTCGCAACTGGGAGGTGGTGCATGACCGGCCCGCGTGTCGGTGCCGTGCGTCCCTCGTCGGCCCGCGACGTTCTCGACCGGTGCGACTTCCTCGGCGGGGAGACCTACCGCCTCGAACCGCTCGCAGGCGGTCTCACGAATCGCAACTACAAGGTGACGACCGCCCCGGGTCGGCGATTCGTAGCTCGCTTCTCCGACCCGAGAAGCGCCCTGCTCGCCATCGACCGTGACGCCGAGTGCTCCAACTCGCGGGCGGCCGCGTCCATCGGTATCGGGCCCGGTGTGGTCGAGTACCGCCCCAGGGACGGCGTGCTCGTCGTGGACTGGATCGAGGGCCGCACCCTGGCCGAGTCTGATCTGGACGACGCGGCCCAGCTCACCAGGATCGCCGCCGCCTGCCGGACGCTGCACTCCGGCCCGCGGTTCGCCGGCGACTTCGACATGTTCGCGATCCAGCGGCGCTACCTGACCATTGTCCGCGAACGCGGGTTCCGGCTGCCGGCCGACTATCTTCTCTTCGACGAACACGTCCGGCGCATCGAGACGGTGTTGCGCGGATCCGACGCGGTCACCGTGCCGTGCCACAACGACCTGCTCGCCGCCAACATCATGGACACCGGCACCGCGATCCGATTCATCGACTACGAGTACGCGGGCAACAACGACCCCTACTTCGAACTCGGCAACATCTGGAGCGAGGCGGGACTAGGCGCCGAGCACCTCGCACACCTGGTCGCGGCCTACCACGGCACCGACTCGCCCGAACTGGTCGCGCGGGCCAGACTGTTCGGGCTGATGGCCCAGTATGGCTGGACGCTCTGGGCATCCATCCAGGACGCCGTGAGCGACGTCGAATTCGATTTCTGGCCGTGGGGGATGCAGAAGTACACCCGCGCCGTTGCCGAATTCCGTGGCCCGGAGTTCGACAAACTACTGGCCGCAATCCGCTAGACACAATCCGCAAACACGAGGGAGCAAAACCGTGGTCGACACCGTCAACCTGGGCGACGACGAGCAGCGACTCGCTGAACTCGGCTACAAGCAAGAGCTGAACCGGTCCTGGTCCGGGTTCTCCAACTTCGCGATCTCGTTCTCGATCATCTCGATTCTGGCCGGGTGCTTCACCAGCTTCGGCATCGGATGGAACAACGGCGGTCCGGCGGCCATCGCGTGGGGCTGGCCGCTCGTCTCGCTGTTCATCCTGGTCATCGGGCTGTGCATGTCCGAACTGGTGTCGGCGTTTCCGACCTCCGGCG
Organism: Actinomycetota bacterium; assembly: GCA_030948475.1. Classification (GTDB taxonomy): domain Bacteria; phylum Actinomycetota; class Actinomycetes; order Mycobacteriales; family Jatrophihabitantaceae; genus JALZAI01. The sequence continues at coordinate 15,449 of JALZAI010000395.1, read as the reverse complement.
GCATCTACTGGTGGGCGTCCAAGCTCGGCGGTCCGAAGGCCGGCTACTACACCGGCTGGCTCAACCTGATCGGGCTGCTGGCGATCGTCGCATCGGTGGCCTACGGCTGCGCCACATTCTTCGACCTGACGCTCGACACGTACAGCAAGTCATGGGCGGCCGGCTACAGCCTGAACCGGATCTTCATCATCTTCTTGGTCGTCCTCGCCCTGGCCGCCATGGTGAACATCTTCTCCAGTCACCTGCTCGCGATCCTGAACAACATCTCGGTGTGGTGGCACGTGTTCGGTGCGGCCGCGGTGATTCTCATCCTGGTCTTCGTCCCGGCACATCACGCCAGCCTGAGCTCGGTGTTCACGCACACCGTCAACAACACCGGGTTCTTCAGCGGCCACAGCGGCGGCATCGGCTTCTTCTTCTACGTCCTGCCGCTCTCGGTGATCCTGACCCAGTACACGATCACCGGATACGACGCGTCCGCGCACCTGTCCGAGGAAACGCGCAGCGCGGCCAATTCCGCCGCGAAGGGCATGTGGCGCTCCATCTTCTACTCCGGCCTCGGGGGCTGGGTCCTGCTGCTCTCGTTCCTGTTCGCCGTCCAGAACGAGAAGAGCGTGACCGCGGGCGGCGGAGGGGTCGCCCTCATCTTCGCCCAGGCGCTGACCAGCGGGTGGGGCTCGATCGTGCTGCTCATCTCGACCGCAGGGCAGTTCTTCTGCACGGTCGCCTGCATGACGAGTACGACCCGCATGCTGTTCGCGTTCAGCCGCGACGGCGCCGTACCCGGTGGGCAGCTGTGGTCGAAGTTGAACGCCAAGCGGGTGCCGGTCCTGGGCGTGATCCTGTCCGCGGTAATCGCGGCGGTGCTCACCGCTCCGGCGCTCGTCAAGGTTGACATCAACGGTGCGCCGGTCCCGGTCGCGTTCTTCGCCGTCGTGTCGATCGGTGTCGTCGGGTTGTACGTCGCGTTCGCCATCCCGATCTACTACCGCTGGCGCGCCGGCGACAGCTTCCGTCCCGGCGGGTGGACCCTCGGCCGCCGCTACAAGTGGATGTGTGTCGTGGCGATTGTCGAGATCGTTGTGACGTCCGTGATCGCGTTGTTGCCGACGTCCATCAACGGCGCGCCGTGGTATCCGGGCTTTGAGTGGAAGTACGTCAACTACACCGTGCTGGTGGTTCCCGGGGCATTGATCCTGTTGTGGATCTACTGGCACATCTCGGTGAAGAAGTGGTTCCGCGGGCCGAAGACGACGATCGACCTGCCGACGGCCACGACCTCGGCCGAGGAGATCTCCACCGAACGCCGGTAGCAGCCGATGCCCCAAACTAACCCCGGCTAGCCGGTGATACTCGGTTCGCCGTTCTCGAGGTGACCGGCGAACCGGCGCAGGAACACCGGATGATCGTCGACGCGCACGACGAGGTCGTACCAGCCGTGCTTGTGTGCGTACGGGTCGATGTCGAGGGTCCGCGGAGTTCCCGGCCACACCGTGACCGGCGTCGAACTCGCGCCGATACCCGCGACCGTGGCGTGGATCGCGTGCCGGGTCCAGTTGCTGATGGACAGCTGCAGTACCGGATGCGCGCGGGTGCCACCGATCCGCAGCCACGAGTCCATTCCGGATGCCGCCGGGGTTCCCTTCGCCTCGCGCAGGAACCCGTTCGGTCCGTAGACCGCGACGTCGTAGCTGTGACTGGCCGCGACCGACGCCGACGCGGTCTTGCCGGCTGCCACATCGATGCGCTGGGCCGGCGCACCGCTGACCAGGTCGTAAACCTGCAGCTGGACGGCGGCGCTGCCCTGATTACCGAGCGTGACCTGGATCGTCGAGCCGTGCAGGCCGAGGTTGGCCCACGGCTGGTAGGGCAAGGCCCGCGCCGCAACCGTACCCGGGTCTTGGACGGGGACGACCTGCTTTCCCGGTGCCGTCGAAGCCGGGAGCTGCGCGATGCTGTCGACCTGAGCGCGCCGGGTGTTGGCGGCGTTGGGCGTGAGCGGGATCGTGACATCCGGCGTGGCGAAGTCGAAGCAACTGGTCAGGTCGCCGCAGATCGCGCGCCGCCAGGCCGAAATGTTCGTCTCCTTCACGCCGGTGAACACCTCGAGGAAACGCAGCACCGACGTGTGGTCGAACACCTGCGAGTTGATCCAGTTGCCGCGGCTCCACGGCGAGATCACGGTCATCGGGACGCGCGGACCGAGCCCGATCGGAGCACCATTCACGAACTCGTCGGGCGCCCCGGAGGGTGCGGTCGGCGGGATTACGTGGTCGAAGAAGCCGTCGTGCTCGTCGTAGTTGATGAGCACGACGGTCTTACTCCACAACTCGGGGTTGGCCCAGATGCCCTGCAACATCGTCTCGATGAACGCCGCGCCGTCGACCGGACGCGACTTCGGGTGCTCGGAGTACCCGCCCGGCGCGATGACCCAAGACACCTTCGGCAGGTTGCCACCCGGGGCGCAGTCGGCGACGAACTTCGCCAGGACGTGCGCCGGGTCGGTGCCCTGACCCGAATTCGGCTGCCACCGCGTCCGCAGCGAGGCCCGGTCGACCAGTTCGATATCCCTGGGCAGCGTCGAGGTCAGCGCATCCTGATAGTTCTTGAACAGCCACAGCGGGTTGCAGCCAAACTCACCGACCCACCGGTCCTCGTCCGACGATCCGCTGCCCATCTCGTCGCTGGCGTAGATCCGCCACGAGATTCCTTGATCCTGCAGCCGCTCCGGGTAGGTCATCCAGTCCAGCTTCGGCTCTTTCGCCGTTGGGTAGGCGGACGGGCACCCGACCACCGGGCCGCCCGCGTGGCCCGACGGGTCGATCGTGCCGGTCCAGTGGTAGAGCCGGTTCGGGGTCGTCGGGCCCTTGATCGAGCAGAAGTAGTTGTCGCAGAAGGTGAACGCCTCGGCCAGCGCGCGGTTGAACGGGATGTCGGTATCGCCGTAGTAGGCCATCGAGGTATGGCCGCGTCGAGCGAAGCCGTCGTTGGCACCGTGATTCCACTGGTCGTGCACCGCCCACCAGCTGTGCTCGTTGTCGTCCAGCGACTGACCGTCGACCTTCGCCGTATCGAGGCGGTACGGCCGGAGGTAACCGCCGTCCGTACGGCTCGGCTCGGGCTGCTGGAAGACGCCGCGCAGGGCCGCTTTGTCGGCGAAGCCGCGCACCCCGCGCATCGTCCCGAAGTAGTGGTCGGTCGAACGGTTCTCCTGCATGAGGATCACTACGTGCTCGACGTCGTCGAGCGATCCGGTTCCGGCTAGGTACGGCTTCGCCGTCGCCGCAGCCGGGCGCGCCAGGCTCAGCAAGCCCGCGCCGGTCGCCACCGCGGCCGTGCCGCCGAGGAACGCGCGCCGGGTGGCCGTGCGGGCGGCGAACGGTACTGCGGTCATCGGGTGGCGTAAATAAAGACGCCGTCAGCGACGTGTCGTGGGCCGCCCCAGTCCGACGTACGGTTACGCACGCTTGCATACCGCTCATGCGAGGAACGCGCGACGAGGGTCGTCGAGCCGCCCCCGTCGAACACCATCGCCGAGTAGCACCCGCGCCAGAGCAGGTATTGCGTCAGCTGCCCGTAGCTGACCCCGGCCGACAAGCCGCTGCGTCCGTCCACGACGCCGAGGTTCACAAAGCGGCCGGTGCGTGACACGCACGCGAACGTCTCCGGGTTGCCGCCGGCACCGAGCACCTCGCCACCCGCGTCGTAGTACCGATGTCCTTTGTTGATCAGGACCCGGCCGCCGGAAACGAGCGTCCGCAGCGGGCCGTTGGCGAAGCCGACCGAAACGGCCAGATTGTTGTGCACGTGGATGTTGTGCAGCAGCCACGAGCCGCTGGAACCGCAGCCGACGAGGGCCCAGTGATTCGGACGGAGCCGGGCGAATGACCACTCGTGCCGCACGCTCGTCACGACTCGGGCACCCGGTGCCCACCAGCCGCGCACCACCATGCAGCTATGCCGCACCTGCGCCGTGCGCAGCGCAGGAGTGACCAGCGTGATCGCTCCGTTGAGCGCGTCCTGAACCGTGTTAACTGAGTAGATGCCGTGCGAGACGTTGCGGCCCTGCGTGACGCGTCCGGCGAACTGGACCCGACCGATGTGCGCGTAGCCGTGCGGCCCGACCCACAGGTTCGCGTCGAAGTTCCGCTGGGGCGTCTTGTAGATCCGCCCGTCCCGTACCGCCCCTCCGCGCGGGCTGCCTGTTCCGTTGCCCCACTCGAACCAGTCCGCGTTGACTCCGCCGACAGCGCGGCCGCGCCGAGCCATGGTGGAGACCGTCTCGTACCTGGCGTTCAGCGCGTTGCCTGCGGTTGCGGCGTTCAGCGAGAGATTGTGGTTGGCGAGGTCGGCGGAGAGCCAGACTGCGCGTGCGATTCGGCCGCCGGCCCAGAACTTGTCCCGCCACAGGGACACGCCGCGGGTCAGATGCGCGTACGAGCTGACCGCCGCACTGGCGGGCGTTGCCGCGGCGACAGTGCCGACGACGAGACCGGCCGCGCAACTCGCGACGGCCAAGATCGACGTAGCCGATCGCCTGCTGCCGGCAGCACGAAGAGACCCTCCCATGACAATTCCAATCCACGTCGCGCGGCACACGTCCCGGTGCCCAGGTTTGATTCAGTGGACGGGCGGATGTGGACGAACCACCTGGGTCCGATCACGAGAAAAGGAATCGGTCCCGACCCGCCCGCCTACAGCAGGCCCCTCCCGGAACCTAACGCCAACTTTACATGCGACACCGGGGCTGGTCAAGTCCCGGGCGCCTACTGGGTGAAGGCCTGCCCGGCCAGGTCCCGGCCCGCCGCCGCGCTGCGCCAGAAGCCGTACGTGCCCTGCTCGAGCAGCTCCCGTGCCGCCTCGACGAGGGCCCCGAACGCGGCGAACGCGAACGCCCCGCCGACCGAGATGCGAGCCACACCGAGCGACGCGAGTTCGCCGACATTCGGTGCCGTGGGCAACGCGAGAACGTTGACCGGCCGGTCCACGGACGTGACCAGAGTGCGGATGTCGTCGGCGTCGGTGATTCCGGGCGCGTACAGGACGTCGGCGCCTGCTTCCTGGAAGCTCTGCAGGCGGGCGATCGTGTCGGCAAGGTCCGCGCGTCCGTGCAGGTAGTTCTCGGCGCGGGCAGTCAGCACGATCGCGCCGTGGGCCGCCTGCGCCGCCGCGGCGATGCGCTCGGCGGCGAGCGTGCGGTCGTAGATGGGCGTCGCGTCGTCGCCGCTGAAGTCCTCGATGGAGCAGCCCGCGAGGCCGGCGTCGATCGCTGCGGTCACGGTGTCGGCCACTGCAGCAGGTTCGTGCGCGAACCCGTTCTCCAGATCGGCCGACACCGGCAGATCGCACGCGCCGGCCACGAGCTCGCCGTGCGCGATGGCTTCCTCGCGCGTAACAGTGCCGTCCATCCGGCCCAGGGTCGCGGCGAATCCGCTGCTGGTCGTGGCCAGCGCGCGGAAGCCGAGCGCCTGTAACGCCCGCGCCGAACCAACGTCCCACGGGTTCGGCAGCAGCAGCGGCTCGCCGCGGCGATGCAATGATCGAAACGCCTCGACGCGTTCGCTGGCCATTGCCCTACCCTGCCACCCGCGTCAGCGCGCTCTGCGGTACCGGTGCTCCGGACGTCCTGCCGCGCCGTAGCGCAGGTGCAGCTCGAGATCGTCCGAACGCACCAGCAGCGCGAGATAGCGCTGCGCCGTCGCGCGGCTGACGCCGATTCGTGCTGCGATCTCCGCCGCGGACCAGTCGGCGTCCGGACGGTCGAACTCCGCCCGCACCAGCGCCATCGTCGGCTCCGAATGCCCCTTGGGCAGCTGCGCCGACGCACTGGATCCCCGCATCAGCCCGAACAGCTTGTCGACATCGCCCTGGCCCACCGGGCCGCTGTCGCGGGTATGCAGCCACAGCTCACGGTAGGACGCGAGCCGCTCGGCGAGCACGCGGAACGGGAACGGCTTAACCAGGTAGTACACGACGCCGCGCTGCATCGCGGTGCGGATGCTGGGCAGGTCGTGCGCAGCAGTGATCGCGATGACGTCCGGATGCGGACCGGCGCCGTCGCGCAGCTTGCCGAGCACGCTCAGCCCGTCCTCGTCCGGGAGGTAGAGATCAAGCAGCACGAGGTCGGGATGCAAGCTGCGCGCCGCGTCGACGGCAGCGTGACCGGTGTGCGCGACACCGAGCACGCTGAATCCCTCGGCGCGCTCGACGAACTCCGCGTGCAGCCCCGCGACCCGGAAGTCGTCGTCGACGACCAGCACGCCGATGCTGTGTTCCGCCCTCATCGACTCGCCTCGTCACGTGCGCGCGGAATCGTCACGCGAAACTGCGTGCCTTCGTCAGCACGCACGTCGATCCTCCCGCCGAGCCCGTCCAGTTGCTGCCGGACGAGCGCCAGGCCGATCCCGCGCTGGCGTCCGCCGTCGTCGCCCTTCGTGGACCAGCCGCCGGTGAAGATCGAGTCCGCGGCGCCTGGCGGGATCCCGGGTCCGGTGTCGTGCACCTCAATCAGCAGGTCGCGCTCGCCGGACGCGAGCCGCACCAGAACTGCGGATGCAATGCCCGCCTCCGGACCTGCGTCCGAGACGGCCTCGATGGCGTTGTCGACCAGGTTGCCGATGATCGTCACCAGGGCGTCACTGTCCGCTTCCGGCACGCTGATCCGCGAGCCGCATTCGACGGTCAGGGTCACCCCGCGCTCGCCCGCGACGGTCGTCTTGGCGACCAGCAGGGCGACCAGGCGCGGGTCGTCGATCACCGCCTCCAGTTCGGCCGCTCGGGCAGCCACCGAGCTGTTGATCTCATTCGCGTAGCCCATCGCCTCGTCGTAGTGGCCGAGCTCGAGTAGCCCGGACATGACGTGCATCCGATTTGAGAACTCGTGTTGCTGCGCCCGCAGCGCGTCGGTGAGGCTGCGCGTCTCGTCCAGCTCGCGCAGCGCCTGCTCGAGCTCGGTCCGGTCACGCAATGTCACCACATAGCCGAGGCTGCGGCCCGCACCCGACACCGGACGCCGGCTGCCGACGAGGAATCGCCCGTGGTGCATGGCAAGGCGGTCGGTGACCTCCATTTCGTCGGGCGCGAGAAACACTCGCGCGCACAACTCGCCGTCCGGCAGCACATCGACGATCGGCCGTCCCACATCGGCCGCAACGGTCGCGAGCAGCTGGTGGGCCCGGTCGTTGGCCAGGCTGATCCGTCCGTCCGGGTCAACGGCCACGACGCCCTCGCGAATGCCGTGCAGCGTCGCCTCACGCTCCTGGACGAGGGACGCGATCTCGTCAAGCTCGAGTCCGAAGGTCTGGCGCTTGAGCCGGCGGGCGAGCAGGACGGCGACGAGCAACCCGACACCGAGCGCGACCGCGAGGTAGATCGCCAGGCTGATCAGCTGGCCGCCCGCCTCGGCCGACACGTCGGTCTCGGGCACGCCGGCGGACACCTCGCCGACGACGCGGCCGCGTGCCGCGACGACCGGCGCCCGTCCGTTCGCCGAGCGGCCCAGGCTGCCTGCGTCGATGCCGACGTGCCCGCGTCCGTCGAGGGCGACGACCGGCTCTTCGATGGCCTCGCCGATGAGCCTGGGATTGGGGTGTGAGTAGCGCACGCCGGTCCGATCGATCACGACGACATAGGACGCGCCGGTGTCGTGCCGCACCCGCTCGGCGAGGGCCTCGATGCCGCGCGGGCTGCGCTGCTCGACGGCGGTGACCACCTCGGGCATCGCCGCCGTGGCCGCGGCGATCGCCAGCGCTCGCTGCTCGTACTGGTGATCGAGCTGCCCGCGCACTGCGTGCGCCCAGAGCAGAAAGCCGACCACCGCCGCGATGACCAGCACCACGATCTGCCCAGCGAGTAGTTGCGCCGACAGGGTCTGCATCCTCCGTTGCCGGCGGAGCCGAATCCGAGGCCACGCCACGCCGCACAGTGTGCCCGCTGCGCCCCTCGATTGTCCGTGAGCTCAATGCGCTAAATGTGCTCAACGAGATCTGCAGCGCACAAGCCGCGCATGCTTCCGTTCCTGCGCAGCCGGTCGGTAGACAGCTCAGGACCACGGCAGCGGCTAGCACGGCAGGAGCACGACGAGATGACCCCCACCGGACGAGCACCCGCGATTGAGCTGCGCGCAGCGAACAAGGTGTTCGACACCCCCAATGGTGGCCGCTACCAGGCGCTGCGCGAGCTCGACCTGGTGGTCGATAACGGCGAGTTCTGTGCTGTCGTCGGCCCGACCGGGTGCGGCAAGTCGACGACGCTGACTCTCGTCTCCGGCCTGGAAGCCGTGACCAGCGGCGAGGTTCTCGTGCACGGCGAGCCGGTGCGCAGCATCGGCAGCGACATCGGCTTCGTGTTCCAGACCGACGCGGTGTTCCCGTGGAAGTCGGTGCTCGACAACGTCCTCGCCGGTCCTCGCTTCCGTGGCCGTCCCGCCAAGCAGGCTCGCACCGATGCGCGGGACTGGCTGCGGCGGGTCGGCCTGACCGGCTTCGAGGATCGCTATCCACACCAGCTCTCCGGCGGTATGCGCAAGCGGGTCGCCCTCGCGCAGAGCCTGATCAACTCCCCGCGCATCCTGCTGATGGACGAGCCGTTCAGCGCCCTGGACGTGCAGACCCGAGCGATCATGTCCAACGAGCTGCTCGCCCTGTGGGACGTCACCAAACCGGCTGTCGTTTTCGTGACCCACGATCTGGAAGAGGCGATCGCTCTGGCTGACAAGGTGGTGGTGCTGACCGCGGGACCGGCCACGGTCAAGGACGTGTTTCCGGTGCACCTGCCCCGTCCGCGCACCGTCCAGGAGATCCGGTTCGAGAAGGAGTTCGTCGAGCTGTACCAGCAGGTGTGGCACTCGCTGCGCGACGAAGTCGACGTCGCCTATGCCCGAACCACCACGACCACCGAGCGAGGTGCAGCATGAGCGAGGCGCGCCGAGCGATCAAAGACCCGGCCGGTCCCGACTCGCCGCCGGCAGTGGCCCCGGACCAGTTCGCGCCCACACCCCGGGATCCGGCGGTCACCCGGCGCCGCCGGCGCTACCGCATGCTGGTGTGGACGGCCCGCATCGCCGTCCTCGTCGTAGTGTTCGGCGGTTGGGAGTGGTTCACCCGAGTCGGCCTCGTCGACCCGTTCTTCTACGGCCAGCCCAGCAAGGTCGTCACGCAGATCAACACCTGGGTGCACCACGGCACCGCGCAGGGTCCGCTGTGGGATCAGATCTCGGTGACCATGCAGGAGACGCTGCTCGGCTGGGTCATCGGTGTCGCGGCCGGCGTCGTGTTCGGTGTGGCGCTCGGCCGCATCCGGTTCCTCGCCGACGTGCTCGGCCCGTACATCAAGATCATGAACTCGATCCCGCGGATCGTCCTCGGCTCGCTGTTCATCGTCGCTCTCGGCCTCGGTCTCGAGTCCAAGGTGCTGCTCGCCGTCGTGCTGGTGTTCTTCGCGGTTTTCTTCAACGCCTTCCAGGGCACCCGTGAGGTCGACCGGAACCTGATCGCCAACGCCCGAGTCCTCGGTGCCTCAAGTTGGCGGGTCACGCGCGACGTCGTGCTGCCGTCGGCATTCACCTGGATCATCGCCAGCCTGCACATCAGCTTCGGGTTCGCCTTGATCGGAGCCATCGTCGGCGAGTTCCTCGGCGCGCAGCAGGGTCTCGGCCTGCTGATCCGTACCGCGCAGGGCACGTTCAACGCCAACGGCGTCCTCGCCGCGATGGTGATCATCGCCCTCATTGCGCTGGTGGCCGAAGCGCTCATCACCGCCTTCGAGAAACGAGTTCTGCGCTGGCGCCCGCCGGCCCTCAGCGGTCCCGATCTCTGAACATCCCAACGAAGAAGGGCAAGCATTGTGAAGAAGTCACTCGCGCTCGTCGCCGCGGCGACCGCGCTCGCGCTCGGTGTCAGCGCGTGCTCCAGCTCGGGGTCTTCGTCGACCAAGGTTTCGATCATGGTCGGCGGACTCGACAAGCAGATCTACCTGCCGTTCATGCTCGCCCAGAAGCTCGACTTGGCGAAGAGCGAGGGGTTGACGATCACCCTCTCCGACGAGCCGGCCGGGGTGAACGCCGAGACCGCGATGGTCGCCGGGCAGGTCAACGGCGTCGGCGGCTTCTACGACCACAACATCGACCTGCAGGCCAAGGGCAAGAGCACGGAGGCGGTCGTGTCGATGCTGCAGGTGCCCGGTGAGGTCGAGCTGTGCCGTAGCGATCTGAAGGGGACGGTGAAATCCCCCGCCGACTGGAAGGGCCGCAGCCTCGGCATCACCGACAAGGGCTCGTCGACGGACTTCCTCACCCAGTACCTCGCGCAGAAGAACGGTGTGGCGCCGACCGACATCCACGAAATCGGGGTCCAGGCCGGGCCAACGTTCATCGCCGCGATGGATCACAAGTCGATCGACTGCGGAATGACCACCGAGCCGACCGTGTCGAACCTTCTCGACGCCGGCAAGGCGTACATCATCGCCGACACCCGCACCGCCGCAGGGGCCCGGGCCGCCTTCGGCAGCACCTACCCGGCGACCTCGCTCTACATGAAAACCACCTACGTGAACGCACACAAGGCAACCGTGCAGAAGTTGGTGAACGTGTACGTCAAGACCCTCAAGTGGATCAACACGCACTCCGCGGCGCAGATCACCGACAAGATGCCGCCGGATTACTACGCCGGCGTGGGCAAGGCGAACTACGTCAAGGCGCTGGCCGGCGAGAAGGGCATGTACAACCCGACCGGGCTGATGCCGTCGGACGGACCGAAGGCGTGCCTGGCCGTCCTGCAGGCCAACGCGGACGTTAAGGGCAAGTCGATCGACCTGGCCAAGACCTTCACCAACACCTTCGCCGCGGCGGCCCAGAAGGCCTGACCCGCACCACCCACTCGGTCGTCCCTTAGCGCGGAGCGCCGAACAACCACCAACACGCTTGATCGATGCCCTTTCGGCAGCGGATTGCCGCTGCCGAAAGGGCATTCTCAACGTGCCGCGGCGGCGCTCAACTCGAATTATCCGGCCGCGGGCGTAGCGGGATGCGCGGCGCCAGAGTGCGTCACGCAGCACAAGCTGCGCTATACGCAACAGGTCAATCGCCACGAAAGGGGTTATCCTCGGTCATCCCGACCGGGCTTGAGCTTGGTCCGCTTCGGTAACGGTGCTGTCACGGTGAGCGTTTGCGGGAGGTCAACACTAGAAGTTTGGCGGAGCGCTCTGATTACATAAGCACACTTCTGGGCGTGGAAGGCGGGCCACAAGTGACAAGACCAAGCAGAGCGTCATGCCAGTAGCGGCCACGGGTACCGCGGCGCCCCTCGAATTCCGCGACGTGACGAAGAGCTTCCCGGGTATGGAGACTCCCGCGCTGGACCACCTTTCGTTCGAGGTACCGGCGGGCGAGGTGTGCGTACTCGTCGGGCCGTCCGGCTGCGGAAAGACCACCGCCATGCGCCTGGTCAACCGAATGATCGACATGACCAGCGGCGACATCCTCATCGACGGCCAGAGCATCAAGGGCCGTCAACCCGCCGACCTGCGGCGCGCGATCGGATACGTGATCCAGCACGTCGGACTGTTCCCGCACAAGAACATCCTCGACAACATCACCGTGGTTCCCAAACTGCTCGGCTGGGATCGCAAGCGGTGTGCCGAGCGCGCTGAGGAGCTGCTCGACCTGATCAGCCTGCCGCAGGAGATGGGCTCGCGGTACCCCAGCCAGCTGTCCGGCGGGCAGCGCCAGCGGGTCGGCGTAGCGCGCGCGCTCGCAGCCGACCCGCCGCTCATGCTGATGGACGAGCCGTTCGGCGCGATCGACCCGATCAACCGCGATCGCCTGCAGAACGAGTTCCTCCGCCTGCAGCAGGCAATCAAGAAGACGGTCGTTTTCGTCACCCACGACATCGACGAGGCGATCAAGATGGGTGATCGGATCGCGATCCTGCGCGAGGGCGGTGACCTCGTCCAGTTCGACACTCCGGACCGCATCCTGGCCGAGCCGGCAGACGATTTCGTGGCCCGATTCGTGGGCGCCGATCGAGGTCTCAAGCGGCTCGCCCTGACCAAGTTGGACGAGATCGACCTCGAGACCGCCACCCTGGTCCGCGAGGGCGAGTCCGTCGGGCCCGAAGCCGCGAACGGGACGGGGAATGTAGTGCTCGTCGACAACGACGGGCGCCCCGTCGGGGACCTGCGCGGCCACCAGATGTCTGCGGTCCGCGCTGCCGACGCCCGTCCCCTGGAGCGCACTCTCCGCTCTGCCGACTCCCTGCGTGATGCGCTGTCGATGATGATGACCGACTCGCTGCGACCCTTGCTCGTCCTCGATGCCGAGGGCCGCGTCGCGGGCTACGTGTCGATCGACCTGATCAACGACGCGCTGCGCCGGGTCCGCGGCAGCGACAGCGACAGCGACATCGACCTCGAGAAGACCGCGGCGACGTGATCGGGCAGATGGGCGGCGCGCTCGCGAGCGGCCCCGTCATTCCAACGTTCGGCACAACCTCGAAGTGCGTGCTGCAGAATCGCACGTTCTGCTGGGACTGGTTCAAGGGCCGTTGGAGCAGCACCTTCGTACCGGCCCTGTTGCAGCACATCCAGCTCTCCGTGATCGCTGTCGTGATCGGATTCGCCATCGCGTTTGTGCTGGCCGTCGCGGCGCACCGCGCCCGCTGGGTCATCGCGCCGGTCACTTTCCTCACCAGCCTGCTGTACACGGTCCCGTCCCTCGCAGCGTTCGAGATCCTGGTCCCGATCACCGGCATCAACTACTTCACCGTCGAGATCGCGCTCGTCTCTTACACCCTGCTCATCCTCTTCACGAACACTCTCGCCGGCCTGTCCGGGGTGTCCCCGGAAGTCCTCGACGCGGCGACCGGGATCGGGCTCACCCGGACCCAGGCTCTGCTGCGGGTGGAGTTGCCGCTGGCGCTGCCCACGATCATCGCAGGCATCCGGGTGGCAGTGGTGACGATCATCTCGCTCACGACGGTCGCCGCCTACGTCGTCCCGGCTGGTCTTGGGAAGATCATCTTCGATGCGATCGGCAACAGTGTTTTCAACACGGCATTCATCGGCGCCGGCGTCCTGTGCATCCTCCTAGCACTTGTCGCCGATGCGCTGTTCGCCGGACTGCAGCGCGTGCTGACGCCTTGGGCAGCAGCCCGGCGGGGAGGGTGAGGCAGTCATGAGCAATGACTTCGTCAAAGGCTTCACGTTCATCAGCGACCGGAGCGACCTCGTGCTGAACAGGCTGGGTTCGCACCTCATGCTGTCGGCCGAATCGGTGCTCATCGCTGTTGTCATCGGAGTGCCGCTAGGGGTCTTCCTCGGACATATCCACCGCTTCTCGTTCCTGGCGATCAACGTCTCCAACATCGGGCGGGCGTTGCCGAGCGTGGCCGTCCTGGCGATATTTCTGCCCATTTTCGGGATCGGCGATACCGACGTGATCATCGCGCTGGTCATCCTGGCCGCGCCCCCGATCCTCACCAACGCCTATGTTGCGGTCGATCAGGTCGACCCCGACACGGTCGATGCCGCAAAGGGCATCGGGCTGCGCCCCCTTCAGGTGCTGCTGAAGGTCGAGATGCCGCTGGCCCTTCCGCTGATCTTCGCCGGTATCCGGACCTCGACCGTCTTCGTCGTCGCCACGGCGACCCTCGCCGGGATCTTCGGCGGCGGGGGCCTCGGCGACATCATCGCCAATCGGGAGTCCTTCGGCCTGGATGGCGTGATCGGCGCCTCGTACGTGCTGATCGCGCTGGCCTTCGCCTCCCAGCTACTGTTCATTTCGTTCGAGAAGCTGATCACCCCTCGCGGCCTTCGTGGCACGCGCCAGGCCGCTCCGGGTCGGCTACGCCGGCAAGGGGCAGCGGCACTCCCCGGGCGGGGCGTTCCCGCCGCGCTCGAGACCCAACCGGAATAAGGGAGAAACACCTGATGAGATCGACCAACCTTCTTGTTCGCACATCGATCGTGGGGACGGCCGTTGCGCTGGCGGCCACCCTGGGCGCGTGCAGCTCGAGCAAGAGCACGAGCCCAACGTCGAGTGGCGGAGGCGCTCCTTCGAGTTCCGGCTCGAGTTCGGGCTCGCCAGCCGCGGGAGGGCAGCCCGGCAAGGGCAAGCCGCCCATCACGATGGGCGACAAGAACTTCGCCGAGCAGTACCTGCTCGGCGCGCTGTACTCCCAGGCGCTGAAGGCCAAGGGCTACAGCGTCACCCTGAAGGGCAACATCGGCTCCTCGCCCGTCATCGACAAGGCGTTGAGCAGCGGCCAGATCGACATGTACCCGGAGTACACCGGCGTCATCTACACCGAGCTTGCCCACCTGGGCGACCGACCGAAGTCCGCGGCGATCACCCTCAAGGGCGCGACCACGTACGAGAACAAGCGCGGCCTCGCGGTGTTGAATGCCACGCCGTTCCAGGACGCCGACGGGCTGGCCGTGCTCAACGCCTACGCCCAGGCCCACTCACTGAAGACGATCGCCGATATGAAGAAGATCGGCTCCTTCACCTACGGTGGGCCGCCGGAGAACGCCACCCGCTTCCAGGGCGTGAAGGGGCTCCAGCAGGCATACGGTCTACACAACTTCACGTTCAAGTCCTTGTCGATCGGCAGCCAGTACCAGGCCCTGGACACGAAGAAGATCGACTCGATCGCGATCTTCACGACCGACGGTCAGCTGGCCAGCCACAAGTACACGGTCCTCACCGACACCAAGGGCATCTTCGGTTATCAGCAGGTCGTCCCTGTCGTGAAGAAGAAGGTGCTCGCCAAGGAGGGCCCCGAGTTCGCGGCCACGCTCAACAAGGTCAGCGCCCTGCTCACCACCCCCGTGATCGTCGCTCTGAACAAGGCCGTCCAGATCGACCAGAAAGATCCTGGCGTGGTGGCCAAGGCGTTCCTGCAGGCCAACGGCTTGGGATAGCCGGCCGACCGACGTTGCCGCCCGGCCGCGTGAGCGCTGGCCGGTCGGCAACGGGCGATTCAACGGTGAGAGCCGTATGACCGGAGCTTCGCATCGCGTCGAGGATGTGCTCGATCTCGTCGTGCTCGGCGGCGGGGTCATGGGACTGTTCACCGCGTACCACGCGTCGACCGGTTCGGCTCGGGTGGCCGTGCTCGAGCATGGCCGAATCGGTGACCCGGCACATCGCGTCCCGGTCGGTCACCGCCGACCTGGCAGGCACCTACGCGCAGCTGAGCACCGAGACCCTGCAGCGCCTCGGCCTGGCGCCGGAGGCTCTCGATTCCGAGCAGATCGGTGAGCGTTTCCCATACCTGCGGGCCGATATCGCCTATCTCGACGGGTCGGGCGGCTTGGTCGACGTCGCCTCCGTCACGCGCACCCTGCTGCGGATCTTGGACGAGCGAGAGGTCCCGATCTACGAGCAGGTCGACACGAGCGCGATCGCGGCTGAGGGCGACTTGGTGCGGGTCCACACCGACGCCGGCGAGTTC
>JALZAI010000324.1 GCA_030948475.1 Actinomycetota bacterium | reverse complement strand
CGGAGCTATCGACCTGGCGGTGCTCTTTGTCGGCGGCGCTCAGATGCCTTATCTGGGTCGGGAGTACCTCACGCTACCGAGCGCGAAAGCGCCTGTCGCGGCTCGCCTGCTCGGCGCAACGGCGATTATTCCGGTGCACCTCGACGGCTGGGCGCACTTCTCCGATGACCGCGAGGGTCTCATTCGTGTCTTCGCGGAGGCGGGCATGAGCCATGTGCTCTGCGCGGCCGAACCGGGAGAGACCGTACGGTGCCACGCAGCGGCACAGCCACACCTCAGCGCTTCCTGGCTGCCCGCGAGCTGTGAGGCGGTAGTCGACAACGCTTGACGCATCCCGTCTGAAAGCAGCTCGACGGGATTTGCCGGTGGCGAAGCAAGCAGAACCTGGCGCGTTGATGGCATCGGCCACGTCACTGGCTCGTCAAGCGGCACGAACTAGGGCGCGGCCAAGCGCCTCCTGGAAAAGGCGATCACAGGTTCATGCTCGCGTCTCGGACGGCGGTCCCGGCGTCTTGCTGGCGTTGCGCTGTGCGCCGAAGGCGACTACTCGCTGGACGCGCTCGCGGCGCTGCTGTTCGAACGTATGGAGCGCTTGCCGTGCGTCACGACGGTCGCGAAGTGACTCTGCAAGCACGATGCCGTCCTCGATGGCCATCGATGCGCCCTGTCCGGAGGTGGGTGAGTTCCAGTCCATAGCGCTGGTCGTCGGCGCCGAGTAGGCGCGTCGCGCTGCTGAGCGATCGCGCCCGGCGTGGCCGGTGAAGATCCCGAGTAGCTGGATGGTGCGAGGCGCGGCTTGCTTGACGAGTTGCTCGAGTTCGCGGTCGAGCGTGTTGATCTCGCGCTCGAGAGACGCGATGCGCAGAGCCAGAGACCGCAGGGCGAGCCTCGCGGCATGCAGTGGATCGCTGAGATCGGCGGACGAGGCCCTGAAACGCGGGCAGAGGCTGGCTTTCCCGCGCAGCGCCGGTGAACTCCACTGCGACCGCGTCGACCGCGCCGAAACGCTCCAGCCACTGCAGCGCCTGGGCGTAGCCGCCCGTCGAGGTCGGGAAGCTCGCGGTGCCCAGCAGCGGTAGGTCAGACCTCAGGCCATTGACGCCTGACTCCATCTTCACCGGTCCACGGAGACCGGGTTTGTGGATTAGCTGTTTCCTGTCCCAGTGATTGTCTCGATCCGTAGGGCGGCGAGTGTCTCGAACTCGACCGGCGGGATGTCACCGAGCGCGGAGTGCAGCCGTGCGTGGTTGAACCAGCCGAGGTATTCGACGATCGCCGTTCACGGGACTGATCTCGATCTCGAGGGTGCGATAGCGCTCATCCGGATAGGTCACCAGCGCTCCGCGTCCCCCGCCGATGTCCAGCGCCACGCTCGCGCACGAGGACTGGTTCGCGCTGACCCCATCGGGCTCTGGGGCCAGCTGATGGTCATGGTGATGGCTATGCCCGTGATCGTGCTCGTGGATGTAGGGAGTGCCGTCGTGGGTGGTGGTTATGGTCGTTACTGCTAGCTGACCGTGGCCAGTGGACTGGTTTGATAGCCACCTTGCGGGGTCCCTAGATACGGGAAGTTCCGCACGTAGCTCGTGCTGTTGGGGTCGAGCCCGTCGGTCAGCAGCGCCGCTGCGCCGTCGGGCGTGTAGCTCTTGTTGACTAGCGGATAGGTAGCTCCGGCGATCGCCCTGAGCTCGACCGAGGTGATGTCGTCGAACACCCGGCGTCCGTTCGGGAAACCGGCGAGATCATTCCCCAGCAATCCGAGCGGACTGGGATTGCTTGCGGTCGGCGGAATCGCCATGTTTAGCCGCAGCATGTCTGCGTATGTCTTTCCAGTGTAGTTCTGAAACCCGGGAATGATTCCGGACGGAAGCCCGGTCAGAAGTACTGCGACCAGGTCCGCGCGTGCCGCCTTGAGCCCCGCGAGGTTCGGGAACACTCCCGGATAGAGCACCGGCAGCAGCTTGGCCAGCTCGGGATGCTGGACGTACTTGAGGAACTGATGGTCGTGAGCCGGAGAGAGCGCGTTCCAGCGGTCCTTCTCTCCCATCGGGACGATCACCTCGTTGAACAGCGGGTTCCCGAGACGAGATACCTGGACCCAGCTTCCCGACTCGTGCTGCGTCCCATCCGGCTCGCGGATCGTTGAGCGCCGACGGCTGGCGGCGGCCCATACGCCGATGACGGAATCCGGGCTCATCGGGTTGGTCGGGGTCTTCCCGTGGCGAGTGAGATCGCTCTTGGGGACTTTGAGCGCGATCGAGTGGACGCCGAAGTCATGGGTGGAATTGACGCCCACTGAATTTGCCATGCCGCCGAGATGCATCTTCTCGAACGGCCGCAGATCCCCCAGGTCGAAGATGGCCCCGAGGTCGATATAGAAGCCCTCGAGGCGCTGGCCGGCGAACACCGCCCGTCCACCACCGATCGAGTGCACGCCCTCGCCGGCGAGCGCTCCGTAGTTCGGCGTCGACGCCGGCCCGATGTTGCACGGCGGGCACGCCAGGCGATGCGCGAGCACATGCTGGTGATTGCCAGCGATGCGCGTCACCGAGTAGAACTGCCGACGGTTCCAATTCGGACTCGAGATCGAATTGATCGGGCCCGTGTTGTACAGAAACGTATTCGGGTCGCGGACTTCGGTCGTGAACTTGAACTCGTAGGTGACATCGGGCTTGCCGTCGCCGTCGTTGTCGATATAGATGTAGTAGCGGACATCCTCGCCGAACTCGAAGAAGTTCGGGCCACCGAACGGAGCCTCGAACGGCAGATAGTTGGAGATGAGCGTGACCGAGTTCAAGTCATCGGGACAGACGAATGCGTACGTGTCGGTGTTGTCGGCAACCGGGTCCTTGCTGGTGGCCGGCGCCTCGCGGTGGGATGACATGTGAAACCTCCGAGTCGGTAATGCTAAGAACAGAAGTGCTTCAGCTGATCGACGCTGTGCTCAGCCCGCGGCGCGGGCAATGTGGGCGGCCAGTTTCGGATCGTGAACCGTCACCTCGCGGTCCCCGACCATCAGCGCGACCTCACCGCTGCTGGGATCGCGGACATACGCGACAACCGGCTCCGATCCGGGAGGGGTATCTGTAGCTGCGTCAGCGCGGTTGACCACCACCAACGAACCGATCGCGGTCATGCCCGCAGCCGCACCCGCCGAGCTCCGAACGAATCCACGTCTGGTGAGATCACTCATCGTGTTCCTCCGAGTCGATAGTTGGCCGATCGACGAGCGCTCCAGGCGGGCGAACGAGTCCCCAGAACCCGCGGCATTCCGTCTGGGCACAGATCTCTCAGTGGTTCTATCTTCCGATTACGCGCAGCCGCCGCGATCGGATCACCGACGGATTCGTCGACCTTCGGTCCGCTTCTACGCCTTGAGATCACCAAGGCGCGATCATCCCGCGCAGTCGGCGTGGCCGTTTGTCGCGGCGGTAGTCCGGCTTTAGAACTGAGCTAGCCTCGAAGCGCCGATAGCGCGGTGGTGGTGAGCACGGTCCGCTCGCCCGGTGTGAAAGTGGTCGTGTGAGCGCGATTGTCTGGCGGAATTGTGGCTCGGTCGGTGATGGCGGGCCGCGGGGTGTGCTGTGGCCGTCGATCCTGGGCAGGGGCTGGCCCGTCGGGTGCTGGGGGTGATCGTCGGTGATGACCGCCGAAGCGGTTGGCGTTTCAGCAGAGCGCTGGGGTCGCTCGCAGTCGCCGAAACGCAGCGGCGAGCGCGGTGGCCCAGGGCCAGTCGCGGTCGAGCTTGAGTCGGGTGCGGCGGCCGTGACGGACGAGCTTGGCGGCGGTGTGCAGCAGCCGCTGGCGTAGCCGTTTGGGCTCGGCGGTGGCGAGCTCGCCGGTCAGGCAGATCAGCTTGGTCCAGCAGAGCAGGTCTTGGGCGATCAGCGAGAGCTCGAGCCAGGTCTGGTTGTGCTCGAAGGCGTGGTGGGGGAGGTTGCGCATGCCGGTGTCCTTGCCGCAGCGGATGCTGTCCTCCACGCGCGCGCGGGCGCGGTGACAGAGCTCCAGGGCGGCGATGTCCTTGCCGTCCTGGTCGGTGAGAAAGCACGTGTACCGGTAGCCGTGCTCGTCGAAGATCTGAAATTGCGCGCCGGGGTGTGGGCGCTCGCTGCGGCAGATCAGCCGGGAGCCCTGCGGCCACGCGGAAAGATCGATCCGGTCGCTCAGCTCGGCGACCCAGGCGCCGTCGCGGTCCTCCCCGCCGGCGTCGATCGCCTGCACCCACGCCGCTTCCGGGACCTCGAGGATCGCTGTGCGGACAGTTTCAGTGAGCTCATAGCCGACCGAGAACCGGATCCCGGCATCGCGGCAGTCGCTGGTGAACGCGTGCGTCTGACCGCCGATATCGCTTCGCACCAGGATCTCCCGCAAGAGGTCCTCGGCGGGCAACTGCGCGAGCGCGAGCCCCAGCACCGTGAAGTGATCGGCGGCAGTGTTCGAGCCGGCGTTCCCCGGCCGGAGGATCGCCGCCAACGCCTCGCCGGTCTCATCCAGATAGCAGTTCAGCGGGTGAAAACCGTAGCCGTGCTTGTAGTTGCCGGCCGCCAGCTCCTTCTCCGAATACGCGGTCAATAGGGTCGCGTCGATGTTCAGCGTGATCGTCTCCGGGCGAGCGCCGGCCTCCCACGCCCGCGCCCGCGCCTGGGCCCGCGCCGCGCGCACCCGAGCAAGCAGCACCTCGTCGATCGCCTTGAGCACCCGATGGGTCGTGGTCTCCGACGCCCTGGCGCCGAACAGCCGCTCCTGACCCCGATACGCATCAATGTCCGTCACGCAATCCCCGCCATCGGCGAGCATCACCGCCACGTCGCGCAACACCCGCCCGGGATCGTGCGCCGAGCGACGCTCCCGAGTCTCGGCCAACGCCCCCGACAACGCGCCGGTCAACCCGACGCGATCGGCCAACTCCACCAGCAGCGCCACCCCCGCGTGCGACACCAGCCCCTCACCGTCCGCCGTCACTTCTACCGTTTCCAAACGAGCCGTACGCTTCACCACCTGGGTGTCCTCCTGGGTCGCGGGTCGAGACTTCAGCAATCCCGATTCTCACGGCCCGGGAGGACGTTCCCCCGACCCAACGTCAGCCCACTATCGGCGCTTCCAGGCTAGGGCGCGATCGCCACGCGGATCGGGGGCTCACATACATCGGCACCAAGATCCCCGCCCGACCCCGACAGTGGGGACAGGGGTGTTCAAGCGCTAACTGGTAAGTTCGTGTGCGGATGGCAAACCGCATCGTGGACAGGTTAGGTAGGCCAGTATCAGACCTTTCCGGGGTCAGGGAAGTTGTAACGGAACGGACGACGCATCCTGCTGACGCAGCGTGTCGCCC
>JALZAI010000306.1 GCA_030948475.1 Actinomycetota bacterium | reverse complement strand
TCGGGCTGGCCATAGCCCTGCTGCTGCCCGTAACCCGGCTGTGCGGACTCCGGGCGGTAGGCCTGCGCGCCGTAGCTCGGCTGCCCCGGGTCGACACCGACGGGCGGGAAGACGCTGGTGTGCTGTTGATCGTCCTGCTGGCTGAACTGCTCGGAGGGCTGGGCCTCGGCTTCCGCGTCACGCTGTCCGGAGTCATCGGCCTGCTGGTCCGGCGGCTGATCGGCCGGCGGCACCTGCTGGCCGTAGTCGCCCTGCGGCGGGTAGCCGTCCTGCTGCGGGTTGGGCGGCCACTGCTGCCCCGGATCGCCCGGGTTGCCCTCGTCGCGCTGGTCACTCATCGCGGTCCCTCGATCGGTGCGGATGTGCTGGCACGGCGCATGATCGTCAACGTATCCGGCTGCACACGCTACTGCCAAACCGTCCGCGGTGGCAGCGGAGCAGTACGGGTGGTCCGCACGCGGCTACACCGCCATGCTCTGCGCCACGACTCCGCGGCGCACCGCCGCGGCGGCCGCGCGCGCTGTGCGGGCCAGCGGCTCGACCTCACCACCCCGTGCCGGGACGCCCGCCAGCTGCTCGAGCAGGTCCAGCACCTGCTTGCACCAGCGCACGAAGTCACCCGCTGAGAGCTCCGCCCCGCTCACCGCTGCGGCGCCGAGCGCCCGCTCGAGCCGCTCGCCATTCGCCCAGCGATACAGCGCCCACACCAGCCCGGGCTGCGGCTCGCGACTCGTCGGCAACCCAAGCTCCTCCTCGTCCTCCACGATGCGTGCCCAGATGCGGATCGAGGTCGCCAGCGCCTCGCGCACCGTGGAGTTGGGCATCCGATCGACAGGTCGCTCGTCGCGGCGCGGTTCGTAGGCCAGGGTTGACACGACAGCGGTCAGTTCGGCGGGATCCAACGCGTCCCAGGCCCCGGCACGCAGGCATTCAGCGATCACCAAGTCGCTCTCGGACCAGATCCGGGCCAGCTGCCGTCCGGGCGGCGTGGTCTCGTCGGCGGCGAGGAAGCCGCGCTGGTCGAGCATGCGGCAGATGCGGTCGAACTGCCTGCCGAGCGATCCGGTGCGTCCCTCGATGCGCCGGCGCAGGTCGTCGGTGTCGCGCTGCAATCGAGTGTGCCGCTCGACCCACCGCAGGTGCTGCTCGCGCTCGCCGCACTGATGGCAGGGGTGGGCGCGCAGCTCGGCCCGCAGTGCGAGCACCTCGGCGTCCTCCCCGGCACCCGTGGACGCGCGGCGCCGGCGGCCGGTGGACTCGGGCAGGTCCAGAGCGCGCAGGCTGGACACCAGGTCCCGGCGCACCTTCGGCGAGCGGTGGTTGGTCTGCTTCGGCACCCGCAGCTTGCCGAGCACGTCTGCGGCAACCGGAAAGTCGACGAGCGAGAGCCGCCCGGCCCAGCGCGCCTCGGTGACGACGAGCGGGCGGGGATCGTCGTGCGGATGCACCCCTGGGTCGAGGACGATCGCCAGTCCCGCGCGCCTCCCGGACGAGATGCGGATGACGTCACCGGGACGCAGCGCCTCCAGCGACTGCGCCACCGCGGCCTTGCGGGCCCGGGCACCCTGCCGGGACAGGTCGGCCTCGCGCTCGCTCAGTCGTCCGCGCAGAGCCGCGTACTCGCCGATGTCGCCGCAGTGGCAGGCCATCTGCTGCTCGTACTCGCGCAGCGCCACCTCGTTGCGCCGGATCTGGGCTGCCTGCCCGGCCACGCCCCGGTCGGTCTGGAACTGCGCGAACGACGACTCGAGCAGTTGCCGGGCCCGAGCGCGTCCCATCTGCCCGACGAGATTGACCGCCATGTTGTAGGACGGGCGAAACGACGAGTGCAGCGGGTAGGTACGGGTGCTGGCGAGCCCGGCGACTCTACCCGGATCGACCTCGGGGCTCCACAGCACCACGGCGTGACCCTCGATGTCGATGCCGCGACGGCCGGCGCGTCCGGTGAGCTGGGTGTACTCGCCCGGCGTCAGGTCGGCGTGCGTCTCGCCGTTGAACTTCGACAGGCGTTCCAGGACGACGGTGCGCGCCGGCATGTTGATGCCGAGGGCGAGCGTCTCGGTCGCGAAGACCGCTTTGACCAAGCCCCGGGCGAACAGTTCCTCGACGGTCTCTTTGAACGGTGGGACGAGTCCGGCGTGGTGCGCCGCGATGCCGCGGTGCAGGCCCTCGCGCCAGTCCCAGTAGCCGAGCACGTCGAGATCCTCGGCCGGTATCTTCGCGGTACGCTCCTCGACGATCGCGGCGATCTGCGCCCGCTCGTCCTCGTCGGTGAGCCAGAGACCGGCGTACACGCACTGGCGCACGGCGGCGTCGCAGCCAACCCGGCTGAAGATGAAGGTGATCGCCGGCAGCAGGCCCTCGGAGTCGAGCCGGGTGATGACCTCCGGACGCGGCGGGGGACGCCAGCCGCGCACCGGGCGGCCCCGTCCCCGACGGTTGACCGAGCCGGGGTCCAGCAAGCGCATCCGCTCATTGACATAACGAACGAGAGCCGCATCGACCACCGTGCCATCGGGCACGAAAACATCGAAGAGGCGGCGCTGGACGAGCATGTGCTGCCAGAGCGGCACTGGCCGCTGCTCGTGGACGATCACCTGGGTCTCGCCGCGGACTGACACCAGCCATTCGCCGAACTCCTCGGCGTTGGAGACGGTGGCCGACAGGCTGACCAGCCGCACCGACGCCGGCAGATGGATGATCACCTCTTCCCAGACGCCGCCGCGGAACCGGTCGCCGAGGTAGTGCACCTCGTCCATGACGACGTAGCCGAGGCCGGCGAGCGAGGTGCTGGCGACGTAGAGCATGTTGCGCAGCACCTCGGTCGTCATCACGATGATCGGGGCGTCCGGGTTGACGGAGTTGTCGCCGGTGAGCAGGCCGACCCGGGCTGGACCGTGCCGCTCGACGAGGTCGTTGTACTTCTGGTTGGACAGCGCCTTGATCGGCGTCGTGTAGAAGCACTTCTGCCCGGCCAGCAGTGCGAGATGGACGGCGAACTCGCCCACGATCGTCTTGCCGGCACCGGTGGGCGCGCAGACGAGCACCGAATGGCCGTCCTCGAGCGCCGCGCAGGCCCGCGCCTGAAAATCGTCCAGCGAGAATGGGTAGCCGCCGCGGAAGGCGCTCAATCCCGGCGCAGACATGACGAACAGCCTAGTTTCGCGATGCTCAGGTGGTGTCGGACCAGCTGTCCTCGGCACGTCCCAGGGCCTGCGGAATGGCGTCCACCGTCGACGGCGAGTCGTCGTCGAGCTGCTCGAGGTCCGTCGCCTCGGCCGCTTTGCGTCGCTTCTTGCGACGGTCGTGGACGACCGAGAACAGCACTGCCGCTTCGAACAGGAGCACCATCGGGAAGGCCATGGCGCACATCGTGAACGGGTCGGTGCTCGGGGTTGCGACCGCGGCGAACAGGAAGATGAGGAAGACGCCCAGACGCTGCGATTTCACCAGCAGCTTCGCCGGCAGCACCCCGGCGAGGTTCGCCATCACGATCAGTAGCGGCAGCTCGAACGCTGCGCCGAAGATGACCAGCATCAGGGTGACGAAGGACAGGTAGGCGTCGACGGTGAGAAACGCCTGCACCCCACCACCGGCCGTCTGCAGCAAGATGTTCAAGCCCTTGGCCAGCACCACGTACGCCAAGGCCATCCCGGAGATGAACAGCAGCGACGAGGCGATGATGAACACGACCGTGTACTTGCGCTCGTTCTTGCGCAGGCCGGGTGTGATGAAGGCCCAGATCTGATACAGCCAGAACGGACCGGTCAGCACCGCACCAGAGATGAAGGCAACCCTCAGCCGCACCGTGAAGCCGTCCAGCACCCCGGTGTAGATCAGCTCGCAGCTGTTGCTGTCGCCGCTGTGATAGCGGTACTTGGCCGGGACGGAGCAGTACGGGTGTTTGAGGAACGCGATGATCGGCTCGTAGAGCACCCAACCGACGATCGCTCCCGCGGCGATGATCACGACGACGAGGATCAACCGGCGGCGCAGCTCACGCAGGTGGTCCATGACCGCCATGCGGCCATCGGGATTCCTGCGGCGACGGCGCAGCGAGCGCTCGACCTTGGCCATGGGGCGCCCTCACCGACCCGAGTCGGCGGCGCGCTGCTGCGTCGTCACGAGCTCGGCACGTAACTCCCGCAGGCGCCCGATCAGCACGTCCAGGCGCTGAACCTCCCGGCGCAGCCGCGAGGACTTCCAGAACAGCTCGTACGCGCAGAAGCCGAGGACGACCACGGCGATGACGCCCGCAGCGATCCAGACAGCCCACGGGATCCAGTGCACGCGATCGACTCTACTTTCCCGCGTAGGCGGCTAGAGCACGTGCGGCGTCGGCGCGGATGGACTCGGCCAGCCAGCCGGGTGAGAGCACCTCGACCTGGCCCCCCGACCCGAGGACCAGCGAGCGCACCCAGGCCGGCTCGGACACCCGCAGGCTGACCTGCAGTCCGTCCCCGGCTTGGACGACCTCCTCGGTCGGGTAGTAGTCGGCAACCCAGGCATATGCCGGCGAGAGGCGCAGCACGGCCAGCAGATGCTCGGAAGCCGGTTGATAGACGCCCTCGGCCAGGTCGCGCAGCTGCACGTCGGCAGGCGGACGGGACGCCTCGTCGAGCAGCGCGACGTCCTCGATGCGGTCGACCCGGAAGATGCGCATGCCCTCGGCCCGCCGGCACCACGCCTCCAGGTACGAGACGCCGTCCATCTCGAAGACCCGCAGCGGGTCGACGGTGCGTTCGGTGAGCTCGTCGCGGGCGGCGGTGAAGTAGCGCAGCTCCAGCGCGCGCCCCTCGGCGACGGCCCGCTGCAGGACGGGCAGGGTCCGGGTGGCCTGGTCGAGTGCGACAGCCAGGGTCTGGTCGTCGACCGTACCGCCGGCCGCGGCCTCGATCTTGGCCAGCGCGCGCTGCACCGCCGCGATGTCGGCCACGCCGGGGGTCTCGGCCAGCGTGCGCAGGGCGACGATCAGAGCCAGTGCCTCCTCCGCGGACAGCCGAAGCGGGCGCGACATGCCGGCGTCGAAGATCACCGACACGGTCTCGCCCTCGAAGGACAGGTCGATCAGGTCGCCGGGACCGTGCCCGGGCATCCCGCACAGCCAGAGCAATTGCAGGTCCCGGCGCAGCTGCGCCTCGGTGATGCCGAAGTCTGCGGCCGCCTCGGCAACCCGGATGCCGGGACGGGCCTGCAGATAGGGCACCAGCGCCAACAGGCGCGGCAGCCGCTGCTCGTTGCTAGTGACCATCTAGCCACCCCCCGCCGCGGCGGACAGCCGAGCGACGACCGCCTCGCCCAGATCGGGGGGATCGAGAACCTGCGCGGACGAGCCGGCGCTTGCGATCAGCCGGGCCAACCAGTGCAGATCGGTGAAGCTGATGGTCAGCTCGTCGCCGTCGACCCCGTCCGCGATGCGTCGCAGCGCCGCGCCGCTGCCGGACACCCGTACGTGGGCAAGCCGGGTGTCCTCAGAGCGGCGGCCGTCGACCATGTCGAGCAGGTCGAGCTTGTCCGGGCGCTCGAAGTCTCCGGCCGCGCCCACGAACTGCACAGCGCCGGTGATACGCGAGAGCCGGAAGCTGCGCGGTCCGTCCCGGTCTCGGTCGAGTCCCGCGACGTACCAGCGACCTCGCCAGGACAGCACACCCCAAGGTTCGAGCGTGCGGCCCTCCGCGGTTCCGGCGCCAGCCTTGACGTAGTCGAACCGGACCGGACGGGCCAGCCGCGCGGCCTCGAGCAGGGCCGGCAGGCTGGGGTCGCTCGCGTCCAGATGTGGGACGGCGCCGGGTGTGTCCTGGTCGCGCACGTCGGTGCCCGCAGCGCGCAGTTTCATCAGCGCGTTGCGGG
>JALZAI010000290.1 GCA_030948475.1 Actinomycetota bacterium | reverse complement strand
GCGGGAGACGATCGAGTTGGCGTTCCTGGTGGCGATTCAGCACCTGCCGCCTCGGCAGCGGGCAGTGCTCATTCTTCGGGACGTGCTCGGCTGGAAGGCGCGGGAGGCGGCCGAGGTGGTAGGGACGAACGTGGTCGCTGTCAACAGTGCGTTGCAGCGTGCCCGTTCGACACTCAGGCAGCACCTTCCCGACCGTCGCCCGAATTGGGGCCGGTCGCGAACGCCGGCCTTGCTCGGGCAAGAGCACGTTGGCCCGAGCGGTCGCCGCCGGCTGTGGTGTGGCGCTGTACTCCTGCGACGACGCCTTCGAGCCTCACGCAGCATCCGTGGCGCCGGCGAATGGGCCGACGTTGAAGAAGGTGACGTCGCTGGGCGTGACCGAGCGCTTGTCCCAGCCGATCGACGTTCAGGTCGCCGACGTCTTCAAGCTGTATCGGGAGGAATGGCCGCTGATCCTGACGGATCTGCAGGCCCTTCCAGGGCCCGTCGTAGTTGAGGGCGCAGCCCTGCTGCCGGAGCTGCTGGCCGACCTGCAGGTACCGTCCGACCGCGCAGTCTGGGAGGTTCCGACAGAGCGGTTCCAGCGGGACAACTACGCCCGGCGCAGGTGGGTACAGGATCTTCTGCGGGCCACCGCAGACCCCGCCGCGGCATTCGACCGGTGGATGCAGCGTGACGCTCAGTTCGCCGCCCAGATTGCAGACCAAGCCCGCACTCTCGGCTACTCAGTCCTGGTCACCGACGGCTCTGGGTCGGTGCAGGATGTCCGGGTAACGGTAAGCACCTTGTTGGACCTACCTCACCGCTAGCCGATCCTCCCACGCAACACACTGTCGCCCCGGCGGCCGCGCCAACCCCTGGCGGGCCCCTTATCGGGGCGCCCCCGTCGGTCTCATGCTGAGGCGGACTTGTCGCTTTGGGCTCATGGTTGAGGCAGCTGCCAACAGCCGCGTTGTATGGCGTTTCTTCTCACGAGACCCGCAGTGGCGCTAGATGCCGACGTTAGGAACGTGTGTTCTGGCTTCGATTCGACGGCCTGATCTATTGCGTTCGTTGGAGGAACCGTTCGGGGACGCCGTTGGGCGTTGGGCGCGGCAACTTGTCGATGATCATGCTCGTCTCGCGGGACGCCCCCTACCGGGCGCTCGTACGGTCGTCCGCACGGGATCGGCTTGCGGCACACACCCAGGCTCGCATGGTGATGCGGTGCTGGCCGGACGTGTCGTAGTGGTTCAGCGCTTGAGGACGAAGGTGGCGTGGGTGCCGTAGATGTTCAGGGGCTCGTGCAGCAGCCGGCGTCGGAGAGCTGGTTGGTGCGGAACTTGCCCACGTCCATCGAAAGGAACCAGGCAGCTCGGCCGCTGGCGTTGATCGCCAGCTATCGCGTGTCGCCCTGGGGTTGATCGTCCCCTAGGGTGTCCAGGAGGTCCTGCAGCGCGCGGCAAGCGGCGGAGAACCGGCTGGGACCGATCAGCTGCGACCAATGCTCTTCGATCTCAGCGACCCGGTCGCCCGCTTCTGCCAGTGCCGCCCGCCCCCGCTCGGTCGCAACGATCAGCTTCGCTCGGCCGTCACCGGGGTCGGGCCGCCGCTCGAGGTAACCGAGACGCTCCAAGTCGTTCACAAGCTCCGAGGTGGCCGCCAGGCTGAGCTGGGCGCGCCCGGCCAGCTCGGTCAGGCGGGCCCCCCCATAGATGTTCCCGAATACCTGGAGGTGCGCCACCCGGATGTCTGCATACGCGCTGTCACGCGCAAACGCGAACAACTCCATCCGGAACTGCCGCAACAGGTGCACCAGCAGCTGCCCGACGGCGAGGCGGTCCGCCGGCAGGTCGCTTGACGTTGGCATGGTCGGAGCAGCATACTTCGGAGGCCGAAGCTTCGGCGTCCGAAGTAGTTCGGGAGGTCGCCGTGGAGACTGTCCCAACCGAGGTGGGGTCGTTGCGGGTGGAGGTGGACGGGTCCGGACCGCCGGCCGTGCTCTGGCACAGCCTGTTCCTCGACTCGACAAGTTGGACCCGCCTACGCGGCAACCTGGCCGAAGTCCGGACCCTGATCCTGATCGACGGCCCGGGCCACGGGGCCAACCCGACTCCGCCCGGACCATTCAGCATGGCCGACTGCGCCGCCGCCGCCCTCACCATCCTCGACGCCATCGGGATAGCACGTCCGGTGGACTGGCTCGGCAATGCCTGGGGCGGTCACGTCGGGGTCTTCTTCGCCGCGGGCAACCCGACCGCCTGCCGGAGCTTGATCACGATTGCCACGCCGTTGCGGGTGCTGTCGCCCCCGGAACGGCGAAAGGTTCGGCTCCTCTACGAACTGCACCGGCTGGTCGGTCCCCGGCCAGTGGCCGCGTTGGTGACCGATGCCCTGCTGGGTAAGGCATTCCGGCGCAGCAACCCGGACGCCGGTGCCGTTGTGAGCGCCTCGTTCGTCCGGGCCAACCGCGCCGGCATGCGGGACGCGATCCGGTCGATCAGCCTCAACCGGGCCGACTCGACCGATCGGCTGCCGGCCGTCGTCGCGCCGACCCTCATGTTGACCGGCGCCGACGATGCAATGTGTACACCCGCCGACACCGCCGCGTGGGCCGCCCGGATACCCGCCGGCCAGAGTCTTGTCGTGCCCGGTGCGGGCCACGTCACCCCTTTGTTCCAGCCACAAACCGCCGACGTGATCAGGAATTTCTGGACCCGGTCCGGGTAGCCGGCGTAAACACCCAGTTCCACACCGCCTGACGGATCGCGACCGACCACCAGCTGGCAACGACGTCGTCCACGTAGACCAGCACGCCCGGGCGAGGCTCGGTCCCGCACCGTCTAGCCAGCGCCTGAGCTCACCAAGCGTCCCGGTAGCCTTCACATCGGGTTAACTAATGGACGAGGATAGTGGCGACGGCAACGGCGCCTTCCGCGCGGGGCTGGCGCGTTCGGCAGAAGGCAGTGTGGAGCACATGACGCATCCCACCGAGGAACTCGTCCGACGGGTTTATGAGGAGTTTGCAGCCGGCGACATGGACGGGCTGCGGCGCGACTTCGACCCTGAGATCGTGTGGCACAACCCGGGGCGGGGTGCCGTTGCTGGCGATTATCGCGGTATTGACGATGTCCTGGCCTTTTTCGGAAAGGTCGGCGAGATCAGCGCGGGCACTTTCACCGCCGAGCTGAGGGATGTGCTGGCCAACGATGCTCATGCGGTCGCACTGCACGTTGGTCGGGCGCAGAGCGGCGAACGCACGCTTGATGAGATCAATGTTCTGGTGATTCACACCAGACAAGGGCGGGTCAGTGAAGTTTGGGAACACCACCACGACCTCTACGCCGTCGACGAATTCTGGGGGTAGGCACATAAGCCAGCGTGCCGGAGCTGGGAGGAACGCGGGATCCGTATACCTCAGGACATCGTCCTTACGAAGCTCACGAACCTACCGTCTCGTGAGCACGGCCAAGCCAGTCTCCCAACGAAGATGATCAACGACCGGCCGGCGCGGACGGACTAGCGGTCGATCCGTCTGCGCGGCCGTTCCGTCGCACCTTCACTGCCGAGTACCGGGCACGTGTGGTGGCCGAGTACGAGGCTGCCCCGCATCGTGAGAAGTCCGCGGTGTTGCGTCGTGAGGGTCTGCATCAGTCGCAGGTGCGCCGCTGGGCTGAGGCGCGTGATGCGTTGGCGCGCGCGACGTCAACGCGCGGCGAGCTGGCCGCGATGAACACCACGTTCGCCGAGCTGCGCGGCGCCGGTGTCCTGCGGGCGTGTCTGCTGATCGGCCACGCCAGGGCCAGCCATTACGCCACGTCCGCGGCCCGGTGCTCGGCCCCCGCCCGGCGCGGATGGTCCCCGACAACGGCCAAGCGCTGTCGCAGAACGAGCGGGCCGCGGTACTGACGCTGATCAACACCCCGGCGTACGCGGATCTGTCGATCGGCCAGATCTCGGCACGCGAGCTGGATGGGGCCGCTACCTGTGCTCGGCGTCGAGCAGGTATCGCATCGCCCGCCAGGCCGGACAGAGCCGGGAACGCCGCCGCCTGGCGACCCACCCGGCGAATGGATCTTCTACCAGCTCTACGTGCTGATCGACATCCTCTCCCGGTTCAACCCGTCCTGGATCGTCTGCCCGGTCGAGGATTCCCTGCTGGCAAAGGACTGCCGGGTTCTTCCACGTGTACAACTACATTCACCGGCACTCAGGCATCGCTTGGCACACCCCCGCCTCGCTGCATTTCGGCACCGCGGATGCGCACATGCCGATGTGATCGCATCGATTGCGTTCTGGAGGCGTTAGCGCCATAATGGCGCCATGCCTAGTGTGCAGATCAAGGACGTGCCTGAGGACACTCACGCCGTACTTCGACAGCGGGCGGCGGCCGCGCATCAGTCGCTGCAGAAGTACCTGCGTTCCCGTCTCATCGAGGAGGCGGCACATCCCGCTCTCGACGAGGTTCTCGATCGGGCCGGTGGTCGCTCCGGCGGGAGCGTGCCGCTGAAGGACGCCGTTGCCGTATTGCGGAAGGATCGTGCTCGTCGTTGACGCCAGCGTGCTTGTGACTGCGCTGGCCGACGATGGCCCGGACGGCGACGCGGCGCGGGCGCGCCTGCGCGGTGAACGCCTCGCGGCACCGGAAGTGATCGATCTCGAAGTCGGTTCGGTGCTGCGGCGACAGGCCGTCGCCAGCCTGGTGAACGACCGGCGCGCTGGAACGGCACTGCAAGATCTTGCGGCACTGCCGCTCCAGCGAGCGCGCCACGCTGGGCTGCTCGCCCGCTGCTGGGAGCTGCGCGCGAATCTGACGATCTATGACGCGGCCTACGTTGCGCTCGCCGAAGTGTTAGGCGTCAACCTGCTCACCGCAGACCTGCGCCTCGCCCGCGCGCCCGGCCCTCGTTGCCGCATCGAGTACTTGACTCCAGCACGGTGACACTCGCGCCGCGACCACGCCGAATTGCGGATGGACTTGCGGCTCTGGCCGTATCGGGGCTTGCGATATGCGCCTGGCAACGAACGCGGCTGTCCGCAGCGTCTTACCGTCGTAAGACTCGTGCGGCTGGTGCTTTGCTGCTGGATGTTGACCCGCGGGTCGCCGGGCCACGGAGCCTTGAAAACCGTGTGGGAGGTGCCCCGTCGCCTCGCCTCGCCGAAATAATGCTCGCACGCCTCATCAGACCGGAGTACCGCACCCCGACGGGACCGCATTTACTGGCTCCCCCGACTGGACTCGAACCAGCAACAACGCTTCGAGTTGATCTTGAACAGTAAATCATCGTTGGAAATTCGCTACATCGCCTGCTACATAAGGGATTCAACGACGTCCATTCATGATCATAATCGTGTTGTAATCGGTCACAAAAGATGAGTAATGGATGAGTCTGGTTCGGATGATCTTGAAATCGAACCTGTGGTTTTGATCTTGATCACGTGATCAGATCAAAGGGGCAGCGTATCCCGCTGGCGGTGGTCAGCTTTGCGTCGCAGGTGATGACCGGCGCGGCAAGCTGCTCAGCAAGGGCGACGTAGGCGGCGTCGTAGGCAGTGACGTTCGCACGGAGCTCCCATATGCGATCGAGATGCGGGGCCAATGGCATGCGCCGGATCGGGAATCCGGCGAGATGGCGCAGCGCGGCCGGGACCGCTCGCTCGACTGCAGGCTTGACGCGGGCAAGCCCGCGCAAGGCCGACACGACCTCGGCGTCGAGGTGCGCCGGGGCGTACAGCGCGTCACCGGCGGCGAGTCGATTCACAACGTCGACGCGTCGCGGGTCGTCAGAGAGGTAGAACGCCACGAGCACCGAGGCGTCGACGACCGCGAGACTCACGACGCTTCGCGGACCTCACGTACAGCCGCGACGGCATCCTCGAGCGATACCTCGCTGGCGTCCGTCGGCTGATACGCGTTGACGTAGTCGCTAAGGCGCGCGACCTGAGCCGCCTCGGCCAAGCGATCGACGACGTAGGCGCTCAGGGACTGCCGATTGGTCGACGCCGCCTCGGACAGCGCGGCATACACATCGTCAGGCACGTCCCGCAGGTTCATCCGCTTCATGGTGCCAGTATGGCACCAAGACTCCACGGCGGCCAGGTGTGCGCATTGCCGTGCCGTCTTGGCACGGCAATGGGCTGCACGAGGGGAGGGTGCTGGCGAGGGCCAGGATGGCGAGCGCGGGCAACAGGCCAAAACGGCGGGCGCGGGGCAGTGCGGACATGTTGATGGTCCCGGGCCGGATCCGCGACCTCAGTGAACGAG
>JALZAI010000286.1 GCA_030948475.1 Actinomycetota bacterium | reverse complement strand
TCCAGGTCCCGCACGCGCGGGTCGGCCGCGGTGCGGGCGTTGACCTCGCTGGAGAACACCACCGCGGCGGCCGGGGCGCCGCCGAGCACCGAGGCGAACGAGCCTTC
Organism: Actinomycetota bacterium; assembly: GCA_030948475.1. Classification (GTDB taxonomy): domain Bacteria; phylum Actinomycetota; class Actinomycetes; order Mycobacteriales; family Jatrophihabitantaceae; genus JALZAI01. Next base: position 3,969 of record JALZAI010000286.1, on the reverse strand, counting down.
CAGCGCGAGCACGGTCATTTTCGGGTTCAGCGCCTTCGAGAACACCACGAACGCGCCGCCGTGGTACCGCGAGATCACGCAGAACACAATGGGCCCGCGGAAGTTCACGATCGCGCGGCCGATCTCGGCGCCGTACTCCAGCTGCAGCTTCCGCATCGACTCCGGCGAGCCGTCGAAGCCCGACAGGTTCGCCAGCACCACCAGCGGCCGGTTGCCGCTGGCCGCGTTGATCGCCCGCGCGGCCTTCTTCGACGACCGCGGGAACAGCGTGCCCGCGGTGTAGGTGTCCGGGCCGTCGGTGGGCGGGAAGCCGCGCCGCGGCACCGCCCGTGACTCGATGCCGAGCAGGCACACCGGTATGCCGCCGAGATGCACGTCCTGCACCGCTGCGGTCTCCGCGTCGGCCATGCCCGCCCAGCGTTCCAGCACCGGGTGGTCCTGGTCGGAGAGCGCCCGCATCACGGTCCGGATGTCGAACGGCTTCTTGCGGTCCGGGTTGGCCTCGGCGGAGAAGATCTCGCCGACGCATGCGAAGTCGCTGCCCACCACGGCGTGTGGGAAGTCGGAGATGTCGCGGTCGACGGGGTCGGTCGTCTTCGCCCGCCGCGGCGCCTCCTCGCCGGGTGCGACGTACGTGTGGTCGTAGTGCGACATCAGGACGTCCCGCGCGGCGGCCAGGTTCGGCGCCCAGTACTGCGCCTGCCCGTTCGGGCCCATCACCCGGTCGTAGCCGCCGATGCCGAAGTTGTCCTCGGCCGACACGCCACCGGAGAAGTCGAGCGACTGCTTGCCGGTGAGCACCATCGCCGAGTCCGGCGTCATCACCAGGATGCCCTTGGTGTGCATGAGCATCGTCGCCTCGGCGTTCCAGTACGGCTGCGCGCCGACGTTGATGCCCGCGACCACGATGTTGATCTCGCCGCCGTCCTGGGTGAACTCGACGATCCGCTTGAGCGCCGCGGCCACCCAGTCCATGTTCTCCGTGCCCGACTCCATGGAGATCCGGGCGCCGGCGGACAGCGCGTACCACTCCAGCGGCACCCGCATCCGCTCGGCCAGGTCCAGCGCGGCGATCACGCGGCGGCACTCCGGCTCCGACAGCGCGCCGAGCGACTTCGTCGGGTCGCCGAGCAACACGACCCTGGTGACGCCCTGCGGGTGCCGCCGGGTCGGCGTGGTGACCACGCCCGCGACGATCGCCGCGGTGTTGCGCCCCTTCGGCCGGTCAACCGGCACCAGCGCGTGGTCGTCGTCGAGGTCGTGCTCGACGAAGTCGCCGAGCAGGCCGGTCAGCTCGTACGGGTACACTGTGTTGCGGCTGCTCGCGCGCAGCACCTTCTGCCGGTAGTCGTCGACCGGCTCGACCGGCTCGACCGACGGCTCGCCGACGGTCAGCTCGGCGCCGCCGGTGGCGTCGAAGGAGATGCGCACGGCGATCTTGGTCAGCTCGCCGGTCTTCCGGTCGCGCTGCCGCGCGATGAACAGGATCTCCTCCAGTCCGGCGCCCGCGGTCGTCGGTAGCACGCGCCCGGCGATCATCTCCAGCTCCGCGCGGGTGATGTCGCTCGGCGGCCAGACGTAGACCACGATCCGGTTGGTGTTGAAGCGTTTCTTCGACGGTCGCCGCGACTGCGCGCGGCGGATCGAGTCGAGGCAGGTGGCGATGGTGTCCTCGGCCGTCGGCAGCGCGACCAGCCTGCCGCCGTGCTCGCGCAGCTCGGTCAGGTCGCGCACCTGTGCGAACGCGACGAGGCGGTCGTCCGACGGGTTCTCCCGCGCCACGCACTGGAAGAGGTAGACCTCCTCGTCCGACGACGGCAGCCGGGTGAGGTCGAACTTGCTCAGACGCTCCAGCTGCATCCGCTGCGCGATATACGGGTGCAGGCCGCGGATCAGCCGCTCCTCGGTCATCCCGGTGGTCGACGGGCGGAACGTGAAGTGGTGGTGCATCACCGCGCCGTTGCTGCCCGCGACGGTGGCGGTGAGTCTGAGGACCTGGTTCGGCAGCGGGTGCGCGCTGACGACCTCGTGCAGCGCGGCCGCCATCGCGTCGGAGTCCTCCGGCTGCTTCTCCCAGGCGAGATAGATGTCGGCGTCGATGGCGTCCTCGCCGCTTGCCAGCTCCCCGAGCCCGCGCAGCGCGCTGCCCAGCGCGTCGAAGCTCACCGCGGAGGAGACCACGCACGAGCCCGCGCGCTCGGCGACTACGAACGTGCAGCCCGCGACCTCGCTGGTGCGGACGCCGGTGAGACCCTTGTTGCCGTAGTACCGCCGGGTCAGCACTTCCAGCATGATCGCGTTGTCCAGGTCGTCGCGGACAAGCCGCTGGCCGAGCAGCCGCACCAGCGGCTCGGTGCTGCGCACCATCTCGGCGATGCGCTCGGCGCGGTCCGGCGCGTCCGGGTGCGCGTCCAGGTGGCGCAGGTGCTTGCGGACGTCGGCGTAGACGCGAGCGCGGTTGCGGCGCAGCAGAGGCTGGCCGAACCAGGCGAACACCACGCCACGCGCGAGGTCGGAGACCACGGGGAAGCGGACCTGCGTCGCGGCCACCAGCCGCTCCAGCGCGAGACCGGCGGGCTCGCGCAGCGTCTCGTCCGGCGGCGGCTCCCGCAGCCACGCGCCCAGCAACGCCGTGACGACCGTGGCGTCGGCGGACACGCGTTGCTGGGCGAGGAAGATCCGGAACACCGCGGCTTCGAGCTCGGGGGAGCGCTCCAGTTCGGTGACCCCGTAGTGCCCGAGCGCCTTGGCGAGCTTGGCCTGGAACGCCTCCGGCAGCCCGGCCCGCTCGACGTCGAGGCTCTGCAGGTAGGTGTGGAAGAACTCGCGGGCGCTGTACACGTGGCCGTCACCGCCGCCGTCCTCGCCCGTCGGCCGGTTGCGGCTCAGCTCGGCGAGGTCAGCGAACACGTCGACGAGTTCGAGCTCCTCGGCCAGCGGCCGGTGGCCGTCCTCGGTGGCCGCCCGGCGCGCGGCGAGGTAGTCGTCGAGCACCCGGCGTTCGTCGTGCCGGTCTACGTCGAAGCCCAGCAGCAGGCTGCGCAGGTCCTCCTGGCCGCGCGTGGTGCGCTCCCGCGCCGGGATCTTCCCAGGCGCGGCGGGCAGGTCCAGCTCGACGGACTCGGCGGCCGAGGTGTCCTCGGCTTCGGCGTCGGCGAGCGGCTCCAGCCGCAGCAGCGGTGCACCGGTCTCCACCTGGCTGCCCACGGACACGACGCATTCCCTCAGCCGCGCCTTGAACGGCGCCCGCAGCACCGTCTCCATCTTCATGCTCTCCAGCACCAGCACCGGCGCGCCCGCCTCGACCTCGGCGCCGACCTCCAGCGGCGTGGCGACGACCATCGCGGGCATGGGCGAGCGGACGGCGCCGCCCTCGTCGCGGCTGACCCGGTGCGTCACGCCGTCCACCTCGACCAGGTGGATCGGCCCGTGCGTGGCGGTGAGCAGGCGGTACCGGGTGCCGTTGACGACGATCTGCCCGGTGTGCCGGTCGAAGCGGTCGAGCTCGACGTCGGCGGTGCGGACATCGTCACCCGCTTCGACGCCGACGCGGAACCGATGCGCGCCGACCCGCGCGACGCGCACGAGGTAGCGGACGCCACGCAGCTTGAGGTCCAGCGGTCGGCCGCTCTCGTGCTGCACCTGCGGGCGTCCGCCGAACGCCGTCGACAGCAGCCGCTGCCGCTCGACGCGTTCCTCCTCCTCGTACGCCTCGATGGCGGCGGCCGCCAGCGCGACGGCGGAGTGCCGGTGCGAGACGAGCCTGCCCTCGCCGCGGACGCGGTCGATCCAGCCGGTGTCCGCGCTGGCGTCGATCACCTCGGGCTGGTCGAGCAGGTCGAGCACGAAGCTCTTGTTCGTCGCGCCACCCTCGATGATCACCGTGGTCTGCGCCATCGCCCGGCGCAGCTTGCCGAGCGCCTCGTCGCGGTCGCGGCCGTAGGCGATGATCTTCGCGATCATCGAGTC
>JALZAI010000283.1 GCA_030948475.1 Actinomycetota bacterium | reverse complement strand
GGCCAGCGTGGTGCGGGCCACCCCGCGCAGGCGCTGGATCGCCAGCCAGCCGCGCAGGGTGGCCAGCTCGAGATCGCCGACCTGCCGGCCGCCGAGTCGGTGCAGGTGATCGAGCAGGCCGACGACGTCGCCGACGTACGCGCGGACGGAGTGCGCGGACCGATTCGCCTCCAGGTGCAGGTGCCGCTCGTAGCTGTCGACCGCATCGGCCAGCGATCGCGGTAGGGCGGCTCGGAGCGCGCCGAGATCCACCCGTCCGTCGCCCTGCCGCGTCGCCACGGCTCGACCGTGCGGCACCAGCGGCCGCGAATCAAGCCGCCACGCACTCGACCAGGTGATCGGTGTCGTCGACTTCTTTGTTGTCGAGGCAGTCGCGGCAGTTACGGCAGTTACGGCAGTTACGGCAGTTACGGCAGTCGACGAGCTCGCGTTCCGCCGAACGCGCCCCATGCTCGACCACCTGGTGGCTGTGCTATGGCGAACCGCTCGCGCGATCGGAGTCGTCCACCTCGATCGGAGTCGTCAGGGGGTGTCGACTACCCGTTCTGAACCTTCGTCAGGCTGGGTTCGCGGCCGGCCTCGCACCTGGACGCAGTCTGGCCGCTATCCGGTAGCCCGCGTCCCCGGTCTCCAGAAGGCCGGCGAGATCAAGCGCGGGCAGTGCCCGGATCACCTCCAATGCCCCGATTCCGCTGCGCATCGCGATCTCCTCCGCTCGAGCGAAGCGTCGCGCCTGCAGGCCCTCGAACACCCGCCGCGCGGTCGGGTCGAGCAGGTCGAGTTCCGCGCGTGGGTCGCGGGTGACCGGACGGGCGTCGTCACGATCCGCGCCAGGCAAGCCCGCGCCGTCGCCTGCGCGGTGGGGGCGTGCGCCGTCTAGACCCGTACCATCCAGGCCTTCCCCAGCCCGGCCGACGACCGCGAGCACGTCCTCGGCGGACGTGACGAGCAGCGCCGGGTCGGGGTCGCGGCGCAACATCTCGTGGCACCCCGCGGACATCGCTGAGGTCACCGGGCCGGGCACGGCCATGAGTGGACGCCCGAGCGTGCGCGCGTGCCCGGCGGTGTTGGCCGCTCCCGAGCGCTGCGCAGCCTCCACGACTACCACGCCGGTCGAGAATGCCGCGATCAGCCGGTTGCGGGTCAGGAAGCGGTACCGATGCGGCGCGCATCCCGGCGGGCTCTCGGAGACGAGCAGCCCGGACTGCGCGACCCGCTCGAACAGTGAGCTGTTTCCGGGCGGGTACGGCCGATCCAGGCCACCAGCGGAGACAAGTACTGTGCTGCCACCGGCGGCCAGGGCGGCCCGATGCGCTGCCGCGTCGATGCCGTAGGCGCCCCCAGACACCACTGTCACCTCGCGACCGGCCAGCCCGAATGCCAGCTCGGCGGCAACGTGCTCGCCATATGCGGTGGCCGCGCGCGCACCGACGATGCCGACCGAGCGTGTTCCCAGTGTGCTCAGGTCGGCCCCCCCACGGATCCACAGCGCAAGCGGCGGTATCGGCTCGCCGGACTCGGCCCGCGAGCGACGGCCATCGGCGAACGCCGACAGCCGCTTCGCGCCGGTGTGCTCCAACGCCGCGAGTGCGAAGTGCGGCCAGTCCGGTGACTCCGGAACCACCAGGCGGAGCCCGCGACGATGCGCGGCGGTCAAATCTGCCTCGGGATCGGCACTGGCGTATCGCGCTGCGGTGGCCGCCCGGACGTCGTCGTCGCCCTCGCGCGCTCGGACCATTCGCGCCGCCGCGATCGGCCCGACTTCTCGAACCATCCGCCACAGCGGCATGCACGCTGGATCGGCGACCCGGCTGAGGTACGCGCGGGCGAGCAGCACCTCGTCGCTCATGTCCGAACCTCGCTGCGCTCGTTCGGCCGCCGGAGGACTACGCCCACCGTTCGCTCGCAAGTTGCGCTCATGTCCGAGCCTCGCTGAGCTGGTCGACTCGGCGCCGGACGGTCGCAGCGCGATCACCAGGGTTTGCTCGCTTGCGCTCGCTCAGGCCGCCCATGACTCGCTCCTGCCGGTACGGAAGAACAGCGCCTCGGCCACGTCCACAGCACTCGGGGCGGTCCGGCCGGCGAGATCAGCGAGCGTCCACGCTAGCCGCAGCACCCGGTCGAACCCGCGTGCACTGATCTCACCTCGCTGCAGGTACCGCTGCGCCGGCGCGACCGCTGCGGCGCCCAACCGCCAGGGAAGCGCTCTCAACGTCGCGCCCGGGACCTCCCCGTTGACCCGCCACAGCGTCTCGTGCCAGCGCTCGGCCGCGGCGCCTCGAGCGGCGAGCACGCGTGCCGCGACCACCGGGCTGGTCTCTCGAATGCCGTCGGGATCGAAGAGGTCGGCGTGCGCGACCGGCTCCACGTGCACGCGCACGTCGATGCGGTCGAGCAGCGGCCCGGACAGCCGGTGCAGGTAGCGGCGACGCGCCCGAGGTGGGCAGGTGCAGTCGCTGGCGCGAGCGCCGCACGGGCACGGGTTGGCGGCGAGCACCAGCTGGAACCGGGCGGGGTAGCACACCGAGCCGCCCCAGCGGTGCAGCACCACCGCTCCGCTCTCCAGCGGCTGACGAAGGGCGTCGAGTGCCGACGTCGAGAATTCCGGCGCCTCGTCCAGAAACAACACCCCACGGTGGGCCATCGAGATCGCGCCCGGGCGGGCCAGGTACGAGCCACCGCCCACCAGCGACGCGACCGACGCGGTGTGGTGCGGCGCTTGCATCGGTGCCCTGCGGATCAGCCGCGCTCGCGGCCCGAGCATTCCGGCCACCGAATGGACGGAAGTGACCTCGAGCGCGGCGGCGTCATCGAGTGGCGGAAGCAACGACGGCAGTCGCTCGGCGAGCATCGTCTTGCCTGCGCCCGGCGCGCCGAGCAAATACAGGTGGTGGCCCCCTGCGGCGGCCAGTTCCACCGCTCGCTTGGCCAGCGTCTGGCCGGCGACGTCGGCGAGATCGGGGCCTGGCACCGCGTCGGCAGCGTCGTCGTCACCCTCGGCGGCTGGCAACGCAGCGCCCTCGCCCCGCAACCAGGTCACGATCTGGCGCAGGTCAGCCGCCGCGCGGACGTCGATCCCGGGGACCAGCGCCGCCTCGGCCGCGTTCGGGTGAGCCACCACCACCCGTCGCACGCCCGCGTCCCGCGCGGCCACTACCGCAGGAAGTACGCCGCGCACCGGACGCAGCCGCCCGTCCAGCCCGAGCTCAGCGATCCAGGCCGCTCGGGCCACCGCGGCGCAAGGGACCTGCCCGGCACAGGCCAGCACCGCGACGGCCACCGGGAGGTCGAAGCGCGAGCCGATCTTTCGCACGTCGGCGGGCAGGAGCGCGACGGTGATCCTGCGGTTGGGCCACTCGGCGCCCGAGTTCACCAGCGCCGCGCGGATGCGGTCCCGCGATTCCACGACGGACGTGTCGGCGAGCCCCGTGAACGACATGCCAGGCAAGCCCGCGGACAGGTCGGCCTCGACCTCGACGACGAGCGCGTGGACACCTGCCAGCGCCACGGCGAGGGTGCGCGCGAGTGTCATCAGAACGCCCCGCGGATGTGACGCACCGTCGGCCCGCTCGGACCGCGCCGTACAACCGCGACGACGTCGAAGCGCAACTGCGGCCAGTAACCGGCGTCATGCTCGGCCAGCCACCGCAACGCGAGCCTGCGCACTCGCGCGGCCTTGGCGGGCGACACCGCTTCGGCCGGATCGCCGTAACCGAGCGAGGACCGGGTCTTCACCTCGATGAAGACCAGGACGTCAGCGTCGACCGCGACGACGTCGAGTTCACCGTCGGGGCAGCGCCAATTCCTCTCGAGGATCGTCCAGCCCGCATCGGCGAGCTGCACAGCCACCAGTTCCTCGCCGTACCGCCCGACCACGTCCTTGACCCGCATGCTCCCCACGGTGCCGCGACCCGCCGACCCCGCCCGCCTGCTCATGGCCGCCTGTGGATAACTGCGTGCCTGTGGACGACGGATTTGACACGCGGCACAACTCGCTAACCCGAGGGCTCTGGCTGCCGATCACCGCTTGGTGGGCTGGCCGGGCAGCTCCAGGTCGGGCTTGTCGAGCTCTTCGATGTTGACGTCCTTGAAGGTCAGCACGCGCACCGTCTTCACGAAGCGCGCTGGTCGGTACATGTCCCATACCCAGGCGTCTCGCATGGTGAGTTCAAAGTAAATCTCGCCGTCGGCGTTGCGCGGCTGCAGATCCACCTCGTTGGTCAGGTAGAAGCGGCGCTCGGTCTCGACGACGTAGCTGAACTGAGCCGCGATGTCGCGATACTCGCGATAGAGCTGCAGCTCCATCTCCGTCTCATAGTTTTCGAGGTCCTCAGTACTCATGCCGGGTACTTGTCGTTCGCTTGTTCGGGCGGCAAAACCCATACCGTTTGGTTCACTGGCCAAGGCTCGTTCACGCGGTCACTCGTCTCATGTCGCCGAACTCGTCGTCGTCCACCACATTGTCGCTCACGAGCGCGCCACCCCGCTGCGACCGGCGCACGTTGACGTAACGGCGGCGGTGCTGGGGACAAGGCCCCCACGCCAGTAGCGCCTCGGCATGGCCCGGCGTGACGTAGCCCTTGTGGCTGGCGAAGTCGTAGCGCGGCCACTGCTCGTGCATGTCGGTCATGATCGCGTCCCGGGTGACTTTGGCCAGGATCGATGCCGCCGCGATGCATGCCACCGTCGCATCGCCCTTCCACACCGCAGTCGCCGGCACGCCCAGCCCGGGCACCGGGAAACCGTCGGTCAGCGCATAGCTCGCTCGCGGTGCGAGCTGCCCGAGTGCGCGACGCATGCCCGCGAGGTTGGCGACGTGCAGGCCGTACGCATCGATCTCTTCCGCCGGGACAACCACCACCGAGTAGGCGACTGCACGATGCACGACCTCGTCGTACAGACGCTCCCGGGTAGCAGCGGTGAGCAGTTTCGAGTCGTCGAGCCCGTCGATGTTGCCACGCCTCCCCGGTGGTAGGACGCAGGCGGCGACCACCAGTGGGCCGGCGCACGCGCCGCGTCCGGCTTCGTCGGCGCCGGCGACCAGGCCGAATCCCGCCCGCGCCAAGGCCGCCTCATAGGCCGACAGCCCCACGTCGCGCCGCACGATCAGGCGCGGCGGGGAAATAGCGGGTGCGCAACCCCGCGCGGCTCTGCTCCGGACCGTGCCACCCATGACCGCGCCGACGTTACCCGGCATGCGCGGCTGCGGTGAGCAGGCCGGCAAGCACCCCGTCCAGATCGGAGGGCAACAGCGTTTCGGACGTGTTCCGCAGCTGCGGCACCGTCCACCAGGCGAATCCGAGCAACGTTCGTCGCTCGACCTCGGTGAGCCCACGCGGCGAAACCTGCAGCCCGGCCCGGACCCGAGCAAGGTAGAAGTAGTCGGTCTGGTCGTAGGTCACCCCGTCCCATGACCACAGCCGGCGCGTCACGAGTGCCGCCTCGGCGTCCGCGGGCAGGACGATGTCGATCCCAACCTCTTCGGCGCTCTCGCGCACAGCCGCGTCGCGCGGCTGCTCACCACCTTCGATGCCCCCGCCCGGAGTGAGCCAGTGCGTCGAGCCGTCCTCGAGCCGCTCGTGCACGAGCAGGACTCGCTCGTGCGCGTCGACGATCAGGACCCGACCCCCGATCCGCCGAATCGCTGCGCTCACGGGCGACGGCGGCGCCGACGCACCAGCCAGAACGGTGCGACAAAACCGAGCGGCAGCACTCCGCTCCCGGCCGCACTGGTGAATGTCGAGGGCGTGCCGAGCGTGCGCCAGCGCGAGGCCGGCCAGGCGATGACGAACGCCTTGCCGATGACGTCGCCGATCGGGACGGTGCTCGCGACCGCATCGCAATGGCTGAGGTCCTGGGAGTTCGAGCCGTCGCCGCCGCAGTGGAAACGCGAATCGGCCGAGCGATTGCGGTGATCGCCCATCACCCAGAGCCGACCCTTCGGCACGGTGACCGGCCCGAAGTCCGCGCTCTGGTCCGGGTAATCGAGATACACGTAGGGCTCGTTGAGCGTGCGCCACGGACCCTTACGGCCATGGCCGCTGATCATGATCTGTTCGGTCTTGCCGTTGTTGCTGCTCACGCCCTTGACCGTCTGCCCGCCGCTCGCGATCACCCGCTTCACCAGCACCAGGTCGTCGGGCGGAACGAAGCCCACGAGCTGCCCGAACCCGCGCACGACCTTCAGGACCGGATTGCCCGGTGGCTTGGCGACGGCCTCGCCCGGGTCGTTCCAATTCTTCGGCGCGTCGAACACCACGATGTCCCCCGGATGGGGGTCGCGGAAGTCGTAGATCGGCTTGTTGACCAGGATGCGGTCGCCGGAGCACCCGGAGCAGCCATGCAGCGTCTTCTCCATCGATTCCGAAGGGATGTAGAACGGCTGGACGACGAACGTCTTGACGAGGATCGCGATGATGATCGCCAGCCCGATCAGCAGCGGCAGTTCCCACCACGGCGCCCTGCGCTTTGGCTTGCGCTGACGACCAAACAGGCCTCGGCGCGGCTTCGGGGCGGCGCCCGGCGCGGTTCCTGCCGGGTCGGGCACAGCAGTCGCTGCGCCTGTCTCATCAGCAGGCGCGGACGAGTCGTCAGCGGGTTCCGATTCCGCGTCTTTGCGCTTCTCGTCGCTGCTCATGCCCGTCCTCGCTGCGCTCCGGGCGGGCATGCGGAGACGCGATACCGCCGGTTCGCTCCGCAAACGTCGATCACTGCATTCTGCTCGGCTGTGATCAGCGCGCGACGGGCTGGCGCTTCTCCTTGATCTTGGCCTTCTTACCGCGGAGATCGCGCAGGTAGTAGAGCTTGGCGCGGCGCACGTCGCCGCGGGTGACGACCTCGATCTTGTCGATCACCGGCGTGTGCACGGGAAAGGTCCGCTCCACACCGACGCCAAAGCTGATCTTGCGCACGGTGAAGGTTTCCCGCAGGCCGCCGCCCTGACGCCGGATCACGGCGCCCTGGAACACCTGGATTCGGGATCGGTTGCCCTCGACGACGCGGACGTGCACCTTCAATGTGTCCCCGGGCCGGAAGTCGGGCACGTCGCTGCGTAGCGACAGGGCATCGAGTGTGTCCAGGGTGTTCATGTTCGCTTCCTTCTCACGTCTGTCGTGCAATGCGGACGCCAGCTCAACCGGCCGGTGCCATCGGAATCGGGTCCGCGCGCGCGACTCGCACTGCAGCGGGCAACCTCACGATGATGCCACAGGCGGTTGCCTGATCCGAAACCAGGCTTCGGCTCAGTCCAGCAGATCTGGGCGTCGCTGGACGGTTCGCTGCCGCGACTGCTCGATGCGCCACCCCGCGATTTCGGCGTGGTTTCCCGAGAGCAGGACGGGCGGGACGTCCAGACCGCGCCAGGAAGCCGGTTTCGTGTACGCGGGCGCCTCCAGCAGCAGTCCCGCAGATCCGGCCGCGAACGAGTCGTCGAGTGCGGACTGGGCATTGCCGAGGACTCCCGGCAGCAGCCTAACCACCGCCTCGGCAATCACCAGCACCGCGACCTCTCCCCCGGCCAGCACGTAGTCGCCCAGGCTGACCTCGTCCACGTGCATCCGCCGTGACGCGTACTCAGCAACGCGGGCGTCGATGCCCTCGTACCGTCCGCATGCGAACAGTAGCCATGGCTCGTCCGCAAGCTCGGCGGCCAGAGCCTGGGTGAACGGACGACCGGCCGGTGCCGGGACAATCAATCGCGGTTGCGGCGCGTCTGGCGCAGCCAGCTCGTCCAGCGCGCGTCCCCACGGTTCGGGACACATCACCATCCCCGGGCCGCCGCCGTAGGGCGTGTCATCGACGGTGCGATGGACGTCGTCGGTCCAGCGGCGCAGATCGTGGACGCCGAGCTGCACCAGACCCCGCTTGATAGCCCGTCCCAGCAGCGACTGCCACAGCGGCGCCAGATAGTCGGGAAAGATCGTGACGACATCGAGTCTCATCCGGTGGTCACAGGTCGAACAAACCCTCGGGGGGGTCGATCAGAACCCTGCCGCCGGCGACGTCCACAGTTGGCACGATCGCCGCGACGAATGGGACGAGCCGCTGCTGACCGGCCAGGTCGAGCACGAGGTAGTCGGCGCCACCTGCATGTAACACTTCACACACCGGGCCGAGTTCCTCGCCGCTGACCGTCAGTGCGGTGAGCCCAACGAGGTCGGTGTCGTAGAAGTCGTCCGGGTCGTCGAGGACCGGACGCTCATCCAACCCGATCACCAGTTGCGTCCCACGCAACGCCTCGGCATCCTCACGGCTCTCGACACCGACGAAGTGGACCACCAGCTTGCCGCCCGCGGCAGAGGATGCCGCGACCGTCAGCGGACCGTGCGACGTGGGCTCGGTGCGAAGCACCGACCCGACCGCGAAACGCACGTCGGGATCGTCGGTCCACGGCTCGACGAATAGCTCGCCGCGAACGCCGCGCGGCTTGGCGACACGTCCGATCACGACGGCGCCGTCCGCACCGCGCATTGTCAGCGCCGGTCGACGTCGACAACGTCGACGCGGATTCCCTTGCCGCCGACGCCGTGCACTACCTGACGCAGCGCCTTCGCGGTGCGGCCGTTACGGCCGATGACGCGGCCGAGGTCGTCAGGGTGCACACGGACCTCGAGTCGCTGACCGTGCCGGTTGTCCACCAGGTCGACCTGAACGTCGTCGGGGTGGTCGACAATGCCGCGGACCAGGTGCTCGAGGGCCTCCTCGAGCACCTCAGCTACCCGCCGGCTCGTCCGCCGCGGGCGTCGGCGGATCCTCGGCGGCGCGTGCCTCGTCCGCTGCCGGCGGCTCGGCCGCGGGTGTCTCGTCCGCTGCCGGCGGCTCGGCCGCGGGTGTCTCGAGCTTCGGGGACGCCTTTGCAGCCCGCTTCCTCGGCGTCGTGGCCTCAGTACCGGGCTCGCCCGCTGACTCGCCGAGGGCGGCGTTGAACAACGCCTGCTTGTCCGGCTTCGGCGCCGCGAGCCTCATCGGCTCAGGCGCCGGCTCGCCCCTGAACCGCTGCCAGTCACCGGTAACCCGGAAAATCGCGGCGACGGCCTCGGTCGGCTGTGCGCCTACCCCGAGCCAGTACGCCGCTCGATCGGCGTCGACGCGGATGACGGACGGGTCGTTCTTCGGGTGGTACTCGCCGATGGCTTCGATAGCGCGGCCGTCGCGCTTGGTGCGGGCGTCGGCGACGACGATGCGGTAGTGCGGCTCACGCATCTTTCCCAAACGCATCAGCTTGATCTTGGTTGCCACGTGTGTGGATACTCCAGACTTTCTCAGCAGCGTGGACGTGACCGTCCCGGGAGTGGGTTCACCGAAACAGACTGTCCGGGTGGACAGGACGAAACGCGGGGAGAGGGTCCGCGCACCGACCAGTACTCAGCGATTCATTGTGCCAGACGCGCAGCGCCGACTCGGACGAGGTGTGCCGCGCCTGGGCCGGTAGCGGGTGGACTGCCGCGCCGTCCCCGGTCCTTGGCCACGGCATGCCGGGCACACAGGCATCGGCGTGGCTGACCGCCGTCTGCACAGGATGTTGCTAGAAATGAGGTGGGCCTCCTCGAAGTATGAGTTCGAGGAGGCCCCGTCGGTCCGGCAAAGGTGACGCACTGGACCTGCACCGGCCCTAGCCGATTCCCGCGTCGTCACCCGCGGATGCCGCCTGGTTCGCCGAAGCTCGCCTGCGACCGAATCGGTTCCGGCCCGTACACGCCGTCCCTTGCAGTTCGGCGCAACGCAATTTCTACTCGGCATCCTCGCGCCTGGCAAGAGGCAATGTCGCGATCTCTAGTGGAGCTTCAATCCCTTGTTAGGTAAGGGATTGCGCGCTCGTTCGTGGCAATCGCTCGTCCACAGGCCCGTCCACAAACCGGTCCACAGATCCGTCCACAACGTCGTGGATCGCTCTCCCAGCCAGTTCCGCGTCGTCAAGGCCTGCGCTGGGCAGATCCCACCACCGGGCCGCACCGACCCGGACGGGGACCGGCCGCCCGACGGTCTGCTGCTCGCGGACCCGGGCGCGCACCCGCCGAAACCAGACGATCACCCGTACCGTGCCGAGGGTCTGCACCGCCGCCGCGACTAGCAGGGCATGGCGCATCGTGTGCGCGCTCGTGCCGCCCTGCAGGTCGAGGACCCAACCGAAGCCGACTGCGACGATCACGGTGGCAACGAAGCCACCGACGTTCACGACGCCGGACGCGGTACCGAGGATGCCGGGCTGGTTGTAGTCGCGGGCGAGCGCGAAGGCGGCCATCGACGTCGGGCCGCCGAACATGCTCAGGACGAACAGCGGAGCCACGACGGCGTGCGCGGGGTGGTCGCCCAGCCCGAGCGACACCACGACCCAGCCGAGCACCGTCAGCGCGCACACGCCGATTGCGATGGGGACCCGCCAGGCAGGACGTCGTCCGATGACCGCGCCGAACAGCGGGCTGACCAAAGCCGACCCGATGACTCCGGCCATGAGCACCGCGCCGGCACCTGCGGCACTGAAGCCGGCACCCTGCTGCAGATACGGCACTCCCCAGAGCACGGCGAACGAGGTTCCCGTGGACATGCAGGCAAAGTGCACCCAGAACCCCAAGCGGGTGCCGGGAAGTCCCCACGCCGTGCGGATGCGGTGAGCGACAGTCGCGACGCCCGCACGGATCTGCGCGGCACCGCGAACGGGATCACGCGGCGGTACCCGGTCGTCGATCAGGACCCAGACCACGACGCCGCCGACGAGCGAGAGGCCCGCGGCCATCGCGTAGCTGGGGCCCCAACCAGCAGCGCCGAGCAGGACCGTCAGCGGCAAGGTGGCGAGCAGGTTGCCGGCCATGCCGGCCATCCCGGTGAGTGCGACCACCAGCGGATAGCGGCGCGGGCCGAACTGCCGCGCGGCGAAACGCAGGACGCTGATAAAGGTCATCGCGTCGCCGGCGCCGAGCAGCGCGCGGGCCAGCAGCGCTAACGGGTACGAGGGGGCGACGGCGAACAGGAGTTGCCCGATTCCCATCAGGGCTGCAGCGATGACCAGCAACCGGCGCGGGCCGTAGCGGTCAACGAGCACGCCGGTGGGGATCTGCAGGGCGGCGTACACGCCGATCTGGAGCAGCACGAACACACTCAGCTCGGCGGCGGAGATCCCGAAGCGGCGCTCGGCGAGCAGGCCGGCGACGCCGAGCGAACTGCGGTGAAAGACCGCGAGGAAGTAGACGCTGGCGACGATCAACCAACTACCGACAGGTGAGGTGACCCGACGAGGGCCTGCAATACGGGCGGAAATCAAGAGGAACGGTCTCGACTTCACGCACGGCCGAGCAGGCGCTCGGCGTGGTCGAGGTGGGCAGTCACTGCGGACTCCGCCGCCCGGACAGTACGGGCGGCCACCGCCTTCAAGATCGCTTCATGATCGGCAATCATGGCGCGCATGCGGGTGGGATTGACTGTTCCCGCCTGATCGCCGAGCAGGTTGACCACGCCCATCCGCAGCTGGCGTTCGCGCAGCGAGCGGTACAGCGAGACGATGATCTCGTTGCCAGTGGACGCAACGATCTCGGCGTGGAAGTCCCGGTCGGCCTCGACGTAGGCATGCGCGTTGCGCCGTTGCATTGCCGCGCGCATGTCCTCGATGTGCCCGCTCAGCGCGACGACCAGTTCAGGCCCCGCGCCGGCTATCGCCTTGCGGACGGCGAAGGCCTCGATCAGCCGACGCGTTTCGAACACGTCAGTGACCTCCGCCGCGGTGACCGGCAGGACGAGCGCTCCGCGCTTGGGAAGCAGCCGGACAAGGCCGTCGGCCTGCAGGCGAAGCAACGCCTCGCGGACCGGCGTTCGCGACACCCCGACGGCGGCGGCCAGCTCCCCCTCGGTGAGCAAGGCGTGCGGCGCAAACCAGCGCGCGAGCACGGCCTCCTTGGCGTAGGCGTACACCCGGTCGGCCGCGCTTCCGGACCGGTCCCGCGACTCGCGCTCCTCAGACACCGTCCGTACCTCAGCTGTATCCATGATGCATCTATGATACCGGAGCGCAGACGTCCGCTGTATCGACCCGGGAAACGCCCCGGCCCGCGTCGCGACTCCACCGGTCGCCGGGATCGGTCACCCGCAGCGCTGCACGGGCTCAGCCGACGACCCGGCCCCGCAGCAGCATCCGCCGCGTCGTGTGGAGAGCGGCCAGGTCAGTGCGCGGATCGGTATCGAACACGAGCAGGTCGGCGGGCGCACCCTCGACCAGCCCAGGCAGGCCGAGCCAGTCTCGTCCGCGCCAGGAGGCCTGGGCGATCACCTCGGCCTGCGGGATGCCCACGTCAATCATCGCCTCGATCTCTTCACGGATCAGGCCGTGGGGCAGCGAGCCACCGGCATCGGTGCCCGAATAGATCGGGACCCCGGCTTCCCACGCGCCATGAATCCGCGCGTCTCTCGTGGCGTCCAGAGCGCGCAGGTGCGCCGCCCAGATCGGGAAACGCTCGGCACCACCGGCCGCGAGATCGGGCAGATAACGCATGTTGACCAGAGTCGGCACGACGGCGGCTCCCGAGGCCGCCGCGGCGGCGATCAGGTCGTCCGTCAGGCCGGTGCCGTGTTCGATCGAGTCGATGCCCGCCGCAATCAGTCCGGGCAGCGCGTCCTCGCCGAACACATGAGCGGCGACCCGTGCGCCGAGTTCGTGCGCGCGACTGATCGCCGCGACCAGCACCTCGTCGGGCCACACCGGTGCCAGATCACCGACCGACCGGTCGATCCAGTCGCCGACGAGCTTCACCCAGCCGTCCCCGGCAGCGACTTGCCGTTCGACCTCCGCGACCAGCTGGTCCGGCTCGACCTCGACGCCGAGGTCGCGGATGTAGCGCTTCGGACGGGCGATATGGCGCCCTGCGCGGATCAGCCGGGGCAAATCGTCGCGGGACTGGACGGAACTGTTGTCCACCGGTGACCCTGCGTCGCGCAACAACAGCGCACCCGCGTCGCGGTTGAGCAGGACCTGCGCGGCCTGCCCGTCCGGGTCGGCCACGTGGCCGTGCGGCGCGAGCCCGACGTGGCAGTGCGCATCGACGAATCCGGGCAACACCCAACCACGATCGGCAATCGCCTCGCAATCACCTGCCGGGCGCTCGAAGCTCAGCCGCCCGTCCAGCACCCATGCGTCACGCTCGACCTCGTCGGGAAGGAATACACCGCGCAGTTGTAAGGGCACGGCGTGCAGGCTACCCAGGCCAGGCAGCGGCCAGTTCGTCCCGGGCATCAGCGAGCAGCTGTGGCAGCACGCGGGTGTGCGCGACGATCGGCATGAAGTTGGTGTCGCCACCCCATCGCGGCACCACGTGCTGGTGCAGGTGCGCGGCGATCCCGGCACCCGCGACATTTCCCTGGTTCAGCCCGATGTTGAAGCCGTGCGGTGCCATCGCCGTGCGCAGCGCGAGGAGTGCCCGCTGCGTGAACGCGCTGAGTTCGGCGACCTCGGGGTCGGTCAGGTCGGTGTAGTCGGCGACGTGCCGGTACGGGATCGTCATCAGGTGCCCGGAGTTGTACGGGTACAGGTTCAGCCCTGCATAGACGAGCTCGCCGCGCGCGATGATCAGTGCGTCCTCGTCTTCCAGAGTCGGCTTGAGGCAGAACGGGCAGTCGTCGCCCGGGTCACTGTGCGTCGGCTTGTTCTCGCCCCTTATGTACACCATCCGGTGCGGCGTCCACAGCCGCTCGAAACCGTCCGGCTCGCCGAGGAACGTGTCCGGATCCTCGACGGATGGGCCGTCGTCGGAACTCATAAGGTCGGTTCGGCGGTCGGTGAGTCGTTGACTCGGCGCTCGATCACGTGCACGATCTCCTCGACCGCCTGCGCAACCGGGATGCCGTTGCGCTGCGAGCCGTCGCGGTACCGGAACGAGACCGCGCCGGCCTCCGTATCGGTTGCCCCCGCGATCAGCATGAACGGAACCTTTTCCTGCTGCGCCGTGCGGATCTTCTTCTGCATGCGATCGTCGGACTCGTCGACCTGACCCCGGACGCCCCGTTCGGCAAGTCGCGCGACGACATCGCGCAGGTATGGCACCTGCTCGTCGGTGACCGGCACCGCGACGACCTGCACCGGCGACAGCCACGACGGGAACGCTCCCGCGTAGTGCTCGGTGAGCACCCCGACGAACCGCTCAATGGAGCCGAACTTCGCTGAGTGGATCATCACCGGCTGGTGCCGTTGACCGTCCGAGCCCTGGTACTCGAGCTGGAACCGGGCCGGCTGGTTGAAGTCGTACTGGATCGTCGACATCTGCCAGGAGCGCCCGATCGCGTCCTTCGCCTGGACGGAGATCTTGGGGCCGTAGTACGCGGCGCCGCCCGGGTCCGGCACCAGCTCGAGCCCGGACGCGACGGCGGCGTCCTCGAGCACCTTGGTCGCGGTGTCCCACTCCTCGTCCGAACCGATGAACTTGTCCGACTCCGGCTCGCGCGTGGACAGCTCGAGATAGAAGTCGTCCAGGCCGTAGTCGCGCAGCAAGCCGAGGATGAAGTCCAGCAACATCGTGATCTCGCCGGGCGCCTGCTCTGGCGTGCAGTAGGTGTGCGAGTCGTCCATGGTGAATCCGCGCGCCCGGGTAAGGCCGTGTACGACTCCGGACAGCTCGTAGCGGTACAGGCCGCCGAACTCGAACAGCCGCAGCGGGAGGTCGCGATAGGACCGCCCGCGCGACTGGTAGATCAGGTTGTGCATTGGGCAGTTCATCGCCTTGAGGTACATGTCGCCCGCGTCGGTGACCATCGGCGGGAACATGGCGTCGGCGTAGTAGGGCAGATGTCCCGAGGTCCGGAACAGCACCTCCTTGCTGATATGCGGGGTGTTGACGAACTCGAAGCCGGCGTCGAGGTGCCGCTGCCGCGCGTAGTCCTCCATCTCCTTGCGCAGGATGCCGCCCTTCGGATGGAACACCGCCAGCCCCGAGCCCAGCTCCTCCGGGAAGCTGAACAGGTCGAGCTCGGCGCCGAGCTTGCGGTGATCGCGCTTGGCGGCCTCGTCCAGACGGTGCAGGTACGCCTTGAGGTCGTCGCGGGACGCCCAGGCGGTGCCGTAGATGCGCTGCAGTTGCTCGTTCTTCTCGCTGCCGCGCCAGTACGCGGCAGCGCTGCGCATCAGCTTGAACGCCGGAATGCGCCGGGTGGTCGGCAGGTGCGGGCCGCGGCACAAGTCGGTCCACACCCGCTCGCCGGACTTGGCGTCCAGGTTGTCGTACATGCTCAGCCCGCCCGCGCCGACCTCGGTCGCCTCCTCACCTGAGGCGGAGGACTTCAGCCCGATCAGCTCGAGCTTGAATCGCTCACCCCCCAGTTCCGCACGCGCCTCGTCGTCCTCAACGGGACGTCGGGCGAAACGCTGTCCCGACCTCACGATGTCGGCCATCTTCTTCTCGATGACGGCGAGGTCCTCGGGGGTGAATGGACGCGCCGGCAGGAAGTCGTAGTAAAAGCCGTCCTCTATCGGCGGGCCGATGCCGAGCAGGGTGCCGGGGAACAACTCTTGGACGGCCTGGGCCAGGACGTGCGCGGTGGAGTGGCGCAGCACGGCCAGACCGGCCGCAGACGCAGCGGTGACCACCTCGACGTCGGTGTCGGCACCCGGCGCCCAGCCGAGATCCCGCAGCTGCCCACCGGGATCACGGACCACGAGCGCGGCACCAGGACCGTCAACGGCGACACCGACCTCGCGCAAAGCGTCCAGCGCCGTGCTCCCCGCCGCGACCCGGACGGGCAGGGCGGGTACGGGCGGGACGGCCTTGGCAGACAAGCGAGGCTCCTGTTCAGGGGGTTGCGACGGTGCGGAGCGGTCGCCAGGAATGCTAGTGCGCGTGCGATCACCGAGCCGATCCGATATCCGCGGTCCAGCAGCGCTGATCCTCGCGCTGATCGTCGCGGGCTGCACGTCCTCGCCGGCGGGCGCCCCGACCACGACGCCGCGGTCCACCTCGTCGGGGTCCATGTCATCGCGGACGACGTCGTCCGCGATGGCGCCGACCTCGACACAACCGATCCGCAGCCGTCCGTCCGGCACGTTCACCATGGCCTTCGCCGGCGACGTCCACTTCGCCGACCGGATCGGGGCCCGGCTGGATCGGGATCCCGCGACGGTCTTCGGCAAGGCCGCACCCGGGCTGCGCAAAGCCGACCTGACCATGGTGAACCTGGAGACCGCGATCACGACCGGAGGCGAGCAGCAGAACAAGCTGTTCACGTTCCGCGCGCCGCCGAGGTCGTTCGGGGCATTGCGCGATGCCGGCATCGACGTAGCCACGATGGCCAACAACCACGGCGCCGACTACGGGACGTCCGGCCTTCGGGACAGCCTCGCCGCGATCACGCGATACCGGTTTCCGGTCGTCGGCATCGGCCGGGACGCCGCGCACGCCTACGCCCCGTACCTGACGACGCTGAACGGGGTCCGGGTCGCGATCATCGGCGCCGACCAGGTGCAGGACGAGACGACGTTGCGCCTGTTCAGTGCCGGCAGGTCCACGCCGGGCGTGGCCGACGCATATTCGCCGCGCCTGATCGCGGCAGTGCGCACGGCCAGGGCCCAGGGCAACCTCGTGATCGTGTACGTGCACTGGGGCATCGAGTTCGACACCTGTCCGTCCGCGGATCAGGAGCGCCTCGCCGCGTCGCTCGCCCAAGCTGGCGCCACGGCGGTGATCGGCACGCACGCGCACGTGCTGCAGGGCGCCGGCTGGCTCGCGAACGGAACCTACGTCGCGTACGGGCTGGGCAACTACCTGTGGTGGCGCACATTCGGCAACAACCAGGACGACAACGGCGTGCTGACCCTCACGTTCCGGCATCGCAAGGTGGTCCGCCAATCCTTTGCGCCGTCCCGCCTCGACGGCAACGGCGTGCCGGTGCCGGCCACGGGTGCCGAGTACATCCGGATCCACGACGAATGGAAGAGCGACCGCGGCTGCACCGACCTATCCGCCCACGCCGTCCATTGAGGAGAACCGTGTGCCGTACGAGTAGGAGGGCAGCCGCGCCGTCGAGAAATGACCGCTGCGCCATAAGGTGTGCGACATGACGTTCAACCCGCCCCCCTCCGCTCCTGCGTCGCCCTCCGGGTGGTACGCCGACCCGCTCGGGCGCCACGAACTGCGCTACTACGACGGCATCCAGTGGACCGAGCACGTGTCCTCGCACGGGCGCACGTCCGTCGACCCGCCGGTCGGCCAGGGGCACATCCCGACCGTGCAGCGCGGGCCGGAGCGGGTGCAGGGCGACGTGCAGCGCGCGGGCAAGGCCGGCGTCGCCGGGTTCCAGGGCGGGACCGGCTCGATCTTCACCGAGCCGATTCTGGTCGTGAATCAGAAGGCCAAGCTGATCGAGATCAACAACGAGTACGCGATCTACGACCAGAACGCGCGGCAGATCGCGGCCGTGCGTGAAACCGGGCAGAGCGGGCTGAAGAAGGCCGCGCGCTTCCTCACCTCGCTCGACCAGTACATGACGCACAAGCTGCAGATCGTCGACATGCAGGGCAGCGTGCTGCTCGCGCTGACCCGTCCGGCCAAGCTGGTGAAGTCGCGCATCATCGTCGAGGACGTGCAGGGCCGCGAGCTCGGGCAGATCGTCCAGCAGAACGCGATCGGCAAGATCCACTTCGGCCTGGAATCCGGCGGAAAGGTGTACGGGACGATCAACGGCGAGAACTGGCGGGCCTGGAACTTCAACATCCAGGACCACACCGGCACCGAGGTCGCGCGGATCACCAAGACCTGGGAGGGCCTGGCCAAAACCATGTTCACCACGGCGGACAACTACGTCCTTCAGGTCCACCGTGCGCTCGAAGATCCGCTGCGCACGCTCGTCGTCGCTGCTGCGCTCGGCGTCGACACGGCACTCAAGCAGGACGCGCGCGGCCTCGGCTGATCCAGCGCGCCAGGTCGTCGGGGGTGTCCAGATCGGAGGGGTCGCCGGCGACGGCCACCTCGTCGACCAGGTCGGGACGCGACGCGACCAGGGCCCGCGCGCCTTCGTCCGGGCCCGCCGATTCCAGGGCAACGCGCCACAAAGCTGGTGCCATCACCGTCGGGTGTCCCCGGCGCGCGTCGAACCGGGCGACCGCGATCCGTCCGGGCTGCCACGCGTCGACGACAGCGCGTACCGCGGCAGCGCGGATTCCGGGCATATCGACGAGAACGACCGCCAGCGCATCGACCGCGCCGGCGGCATCGACGGCCAGTGCGAGCGAGGACCGCTGACCGCGCGACGGATCGGGATTCACGACCGCGCGCGCGCCCGCAACGTCGGGCGTGCCGGTGCGCACAATCGCGAGTACGGGGTCACAGCCGCCGTCGCGCAACACCGCTACCGAACGCCCCAGCAGCGACGCGCCGTCCACCACGAGGGACGCCTTCGGCGTGCCCATCCGGCTGCCCGACCCGGCGGCCAGGACCGCGCCTGCGACGAGCCCCACGTCCGTCAGAGTATGCGCGGCGCGAGAAAACAGGCGATGCTCGATGCATGCAGCCCAGCCGCTTCTCCGCACCGTCCGAGGTAGCCACCGCCCTCGACAAGGTTGGCTATCTGCCCGACGACGGCCTCGCCACAGCTGCCTTCCTCGCCATCCGGATGGGACGGCCCCTGTTCCTCGAAGGCGATCCGGGCGTCGGCAAGACGGCGCTGGCGCAGGCGCTGGCCGATATCACTGAGGCCCCGCTCATCCGGTTGCAGTGTTATGAGGGCATCGACGCGAGCCAGGCACTCTACGACTGGGACTTCCCCCGGCAGGTGCTGCACCTGCGCGCCGCCGCCGACACCGAGGACCGGGCCGCCCTCGAGGCCTCGCTCTACGATCGTCGCTTCCTGGTCGCCCGCCCGATCCTGCAGGCGCTGGAGACGAGTCCGTCCGTCCTGCTCATCGACGAGATAGACCGCGCCGACGACGAGTTCGAAGCGTTCCTCCTGGAAGTGCTCGCCGAGAACTCGATCAGCATTCCGGAGCTCGGGACGATTCGCGCCGAGTCGGCACCACTGGTCGTGCTCACGTCCAACCGCACCCGGGAGGTCCACGACGCGCTCAAGCGGCGCTGCCTCTACCACTGGGTCGAACACCCCAGCTTCGAGCGCGAGGTCGAGATCGTGCGCCGCCACATACCGGACGTCGCCCAACAGCTCGCCCGTGAGGTCGCCGCGGTCGTCGCCGGGCTGCGACAGGTCGACCTGCTCAAGCCGCCGGGCATCGCCGAGAGCATCGACTGGGCGCAGGCGCTGCACATCCTCGGCAGCGACCGACTCGACGGCGAGCGCGCGAGCGCCACCCTGGGCGCCGCGATCAAGTACCACGAGGACCAGACCCGCGTGCAGCGCGAGGTACTGCCCGAGCTGCTCGCGAAGTTGGCGTGATCGTCAGCGCGCGTCCCGCTCCGTCGCTCCCCGCGAGTGATGCAGTTTCCCGCGAGTGGTGCGAAGTATCGCGTCAATCGGCGCGTTTCGCACCACTCGCGGCAAAGGCCGTGGGAAAGACCGCGCGAAATGCCGCAGGATGAGCCGGCCCGTACCGGACGTGGTCGCCGCGGTGACCGGGTTCGCCGGGGCGCTGCGGGCGGTCGGGGTGAATGCCGACCGGGCTCGGCTGACGACC
>JALZAI010000268.1 GCA_030948475.1 Actinomycetota bacterium | reverse complement strand
CGTCTGCTCCTCGTCGGCCTCGCCGATCTCTCGCCTGGCCTGCAGGCCGACGATCAACCCGATGAGGCCGAGCGCGACCGCGCCATCCCACGCGAGCGCGGTGAGCCCGATCGCGGTCAGGGTGATGAGCACTCCGATCAGCCCGGCTGCGGTGGCTGCCTTGCGACCCCAGGGAAGGGCGAGGACGAACACACCGAAGACCACGCCGAGCAGCTGCAACATGCCGAAGGTCCGTTCGGCCGCCAGGCTGATGCCAAACGCCTTGAACCAGCCGGCGAGCGCCCACAGGCTGCCCGGACCATACAGGTGCAGGAAGTCGCGGTTGGGGAGCGCCCCCCGCAGGACCCGCTCGGGGAAGACGAGCATGAAGCCCTCTTCCATCGGCGGCCCCTGGTAGCGGAACAGGGCTCGCAACGGCAACGCGAACGCGACACCGACGATGAACACCGCCAACGGCGTCGCCCAGCGGCGAGTGTCTCGGGGCGTCTCACGCACTGCAGTGGCCCCGACCGCCGACGCCCCGCTCTGATCACCCGGCTGATCGCTCACACGCGTCTGATCGATGCCGGTCATGCGGTCGGAACCTTCGTCCGAGCCGGCTCAGAGACAGGTGGCGTCGACGCTGCGGCGGCCCACACCTCCTGTGCACCGGGGGGCACCGGACGGCGGCGACGCATCAACGCGTCGAGGCCGACGCCGGCCAGCACCACGATGGCCACCTCGGCCGGCGCGCGGAACCGCACCACGCCGTAGGCATACAGCGCGGTGACGGTCACGCCGGCCGCCTGGATGGCCAGGGGTAGGAGGCTGACCCGTCGGCGGCGCAACACGATCGCCCCGCCGACGGCGAACGGCAGCAGGAACCAGTAGCACCAGAGACCGAACTTGCTGATCCAGCGGGGCCGGCCTTCGACCTTGGACAGCTCGGTGTTCTGGAACGGCCGGTAGATGTCCCAGACCCGTCCGACCCGTGCGGCGAGGACGGCGGGCAGCTCACTCTCATGGTGCTTCGCGTACTCGAAGCCGACGTGGCGGTAGAAGTTCGCCCGCTGCGACTCGTCGCCGGGCGGCTCGCCACTGGGCAGCGTCCGACGGACGTCGTTCTGACAGCCGAACACCCAGAAGCCGGCGAACCGGCCGTGGTAGGCCGCGTCGCAGTTGGCGTAGACGAGCACCTCGGCGCTGTTGGTCGACAGGAGCACGCTGTCGTGGAACCGGGCTGCGTTGCGGACGGTCCACGGCACGAGCAGGAGCAACGCGATGCCGGCCATCGTCGCAAGGTGCGCCACGCGCTTGCCACCGGGAAGCCCCCGGCGCAGCAGGACGAGGGGGAAGAGCATCGCCGGCACGAGGAAGATGGCTTCTCCACGGGTGAGGATGGCGAGACCCAGGGCCGCACCGGTGGCGGCCGCCCAGCCGACGGTGGGTGTGCGGCGCCAGTGGTACGCGGCCCAGATGGACGCCGCGATCATGGTGCAGAACAGGCCTTCCGGCATGCCGATCCCGTCGATGACCCAGAGGTTCGGGTACGCCGCGGCGATGCCGGCGGCCAGGAGGCCGGCACGCCGACCGGCCAGCTCCCGGCCGATCAAGCCGACGAAAAGGATGGTCAGGCTGCCGGCGATGCAGGCCATCACCTTGTGGGCGAACCAGGAGTCCGCCCCGACCAGGTTCGACACCGCGAACCACATGGAGAACAACGGGGGATGGATCGCGGTGGCGATGAGCTTGCCGCCTCCCCGGCAGCCGCCGGTGGCGTTGACCAGGTCCGCCCGGCACCATGTGAACGGCTCGCTGAACCCACGGTTCGCCGTCAGCAGGCGCGATTCCTGGTGGTAGAACCACGGATCTCCGGCATTCGGGTTCCGGCGGGCCACCGTGAACAAGGTGAAGATCCGGAAGGCGAACCCGGTGCCGACGATCGCCAGCAGCATCTGATCGACCCGGCGCCACGGCGGATCGGACCGGACCGGTTGGGTGATCAGCGAAGGGCGATGATCGGAGGACGACTTCGTGGCGCCCTCGACGCCATCAGGCAAGGAAATGCGCGCAGTTGCGGGAGGCGATGGTCATGACGCTGGCCTGCGGGTTGACACCTGGTGCGTCCGGCACGAGCGATGCGTCGTTGATCCGCAGGTTCTCGTACCCCCACACCCGGCCGAAGCTGTCCGCCCCGGTTCGGTGCCGTGCCTCACCGATGCCGACCGATGATGTCATGTGGATGGTCATCACGTTGGCCCGACTGCGGGAGACCGCGTCCCACCACTGCACCAGCTCGTCGGTCCGTCGCACGAGCGGTCCCCCGGTGACCGACGGGTACAGCTCGGTGGCGCCGGCCGCCAAGAGCGCTTCGCCCAGGTGGATCATGCCACGGGCCAGCCGGCTCAGATCACCTTCGGTCAGCCGGTAGGTCACGAGAGGCGCCTTGAGCCCGGGCACGGCTTGGATCCGGCCCGAGCCCTCGCTGCGGATGGCGGTGTAGTAGACGGCGACGTTCTCCCAGTCATCCATCGCGTCGGTGTGGTCGAGCGCGGAATCGGACAGCGCGAGCGCTATGTGGCTGCGCCGGCTGGCGGAACCGCCGATGGTCAGGTTGGGGGAGAACTCGGTGATGCGATGCATCGGCACGCCGTCATGGTCGACCTCATGGGCGAACCGGGCCG
>JALZAI010000205.1 GCA_030948475.1 Actinomycetota bacterium | reverse complement strand
TCGCTCGATACAGCGGCCAGCGATCGCGAACGCGAGCTTGACGGTGTAGAGGAGAAGGTCCGGGCGGGCGCCGACTTCCTGCTCACCGAGCCGATCTACGACGTCCCAGCCGCCCGCGAATCCGTCCTCGCCGCGCGGCAACGCGGGATCGAGGTCCCCATCATCGCCGGCGTCGCGGCGTTCGAGAACGCGGTCGCGGTCGCCCGCCTGTCGCTGGAAACACCTGGGACCTCGCTGCGCGCTCCCGAGTACGCGCGGGACCCGATTGCTCTGGTGCTCGAGGTCACCGCGCTGTTGGGCGATCTCGTCTGCGGCCTGCTCGTCCACGCCCCAGCACGTCCGGACCCGAGCTCCAACACGCGCACGGCGAGCTTGCTCGCCCGCGTTCGTGAGCAGCGGCGGACGTCCTGACAGCCAAGCGAACAACGCCTATGGGCGCGCGCGGGTCCGGGCCGGAATCGGTTTACCGGCGGATGTCTGCCGTCACCGACCACGTCGCCGACGCTGCGCTCGGCGGTGCCGACGCCGCGGAACTGACCCGGGTCTTCGCCCAGGCAACCGGGCAGACGGTCGTCCTGCTCAACCCGGACCTGTCGCTGCGCTCGGCGTCGGTCGCCGGCAAGCCGGGCGACGAGGCGAGCTGGGATCCGCGCGATCATATGATCGGCAGCTTGCTCCGCGCGCTCGCGGCCGAGCGGCGCCCGCTCCGCGTCCCCGCCGTGCCCGGCGAGGGCGCGCTGGCGCAGGGTTGCATCGCCACGCCCATCGCGATCGGCGACACGCTGCTCGGATACCTGCTCGTGCTCGAAGGTGCGCACTCCGCGTCCGGTGACGTCGACCTGATGATCGCCAGCTACGCCGCGACGCTGTTCGCGCTCACCCTCGCGCACGAACGAACGACGACCGATCTCGGCGTGCGCTATCAGGGCGCGGTGGTCGACGCGCTGCTGTCGGGTCACTTTCTCGACTCCGCTGACGCGCGTCGCAAGGCGCTCTCAATCGGGCTGCCCGGCAATCTGCCGTTCCGTGTCGGAGTGCTGCAGATCGATCCGGCCAAGGGTCGCACCCACGAGCAGCCGCGGCTGGAGGCGATGCTGGCCGACTACGCCGCCTCCGTCCACGGCGTCTTGGTCGTGAGCCGCGGCTGGGATGCGGTGACGATCATCGCAGAGCCGGACGGACGCCCGGACCGCGAAGCCGGTCCCGCCACCAACGTGATGGCCGACCTCGCCGCACAGATCCGCGCCGCCGGCTTCGATCCGGCACCGACCGCAGGCCTGAGCGAGCGGACCGCGCGTCCCGAGCTCGCGCCGGAGGCGTTGCGGCAGGCCGAGCACGCGATCGAGCTCGGGATCCGTCTGGGACGCAGCGGTCAGCTCACCGCGTACGACGAGCTGGGCATCTTCCGGCTGCTGCTGAGGATCGGCGACATGCAGCAACTGTGGCGCTTCGCCGACGACATCCTCGGTCCGGCTCTCGAATACGAGACTAACCACAAACTCGACCTGATCAAGACCCTGTCGGCGTACCTCACCCAGCACGCCAGCCTGAAGCAGACCGCGCGCATGCTGCGCGTACATGCGAACACGGTGGCCTACCGCATCCAGCGCATCGAGGCACTCACCGCGCTCGACCTGAGCATCGCCGAGGACCGCCTCGTCGCACACGTCTCGGTCAAGATCGTCGAATCGTTGCGGGCCGGCGACGCTACGCCGTAGCCGGCGGCGTTGTGCGGCGGACACAACCGCGTCTCCGCGAATTTGTGGAACGTGCCGGGTACTGCCTGCGCGACGGTCGATGGACGATGGAGGCACCGGTGCGGCGGGCAAAGTGGAGGCTTTTGATGAGCAGTGCGATGTTGGACAGCGCGACCATTTCCTCGGTCAGCGCGCCGATCTGGCCGGCGGGCTTCGAGCGTATTCCGGACGAGGACTGGACTCGTCAGCCGGTCGACGACTTCGGGCGCAGCTACGACGCGGTCGGCGAGCACGGCTGGTATCTCAACCTGGAACCCATCGTGGCGCAAACGCTCGCCGGCCTCGAGATGAACAAGATTCTGATCGACTACTCCAGCGGCACCGGGATCCTGACCAAGCGCCTGCTCAAACACGTCAACTATCCGGTGGGCATCCTCAATGTGGACGCCTCGGCGAAGTTCCTGCGGGTCGCGCTGGACAATCACGGCGACGACGAACGGGTGGCCTTTCGCCAGCTGCGCTTTCTCAAGGACGAGAAGCGTCTGCAGCAGCTCGACGAGGTCGTGGGTCAGCCGATGCTCGACCGGGGCGCCGACCTGCTGACCTCGACCAACGCGATCCACCTCTACTACGACCTGGCCGCCACGCTGCAGGCGTGGGCTAAGGTGCTGCACCCCGGCGCGCTTGCCCTGATCTGCTCGGCCAACATGCGCAACCCGAACCGGCGCAAGGGTGACTGGATCATCGACGAGACAGTCGCCGCCGTGAACGAGATCGCGACCGACCTGGTCCGGCGTGAGCCGGCCTTCGCGCAGTATCGCGAGGTGCTCGACGACACCGCCCGGATGAGCAAGTACGCCGGGGTGCGCGAGAAGGTCTTCGTCCCGGTGCGCGACCTGGACTTCTACACCGACACGTTCACCGACTCCGGTTTCACGGTCCTGCACGTCACCGAGTCGACGATCTTCGCGCGGGTGGACGAGTGGCAGCAGCTGCTGTGCACCTACAGCGACGGTGTGCTCGGCTGGGTCGGAGGAACCGAGCGGATCGAGGGCCGGGCACCGTCCGAGCGCGAGCTGCTCGATCGCAACTTCCTGATCCGCTCCAGCCTGGAGAAACTGTTCGCCGGCCGTGATTCGTTCCCCGCGACCTGGACGTATCTGACCTGCCGCCGTTAGTCGCACTCGGCGATGCGTGGAGTGCGGGTGGCCGGCGTCGGCATGACCCGGTTCGCCAAGCAGAGCGAGCGCGGCCTAAAGGAGCTCAGCGCCGCGGCGGTCAACGCCGCGGTGAAGGACGCCGGTGTCGGCATCGAGCAGGTGCAGTGCGCTTACTTCGGCAACGCGGTCGCGGCGAGCATGACCGGTCAGGAGATGCTGCTCGGGCAGTTCGTGCTGCGTCCGGTCGGCATCGGCGAGATCCCGGTGATCAACGTGGAGAACGCGTGCGCGTCGGCCTCGACAGCGTTTCAACTGGCCTGGCAGGCGGTCGCGACTGGTGTCGCCGACGTGGCGCTCGCGGTCGGCGCGGAGAAGATGACCCATCCGGACAAGGCCAGGTCCTTCGCCGCGATCGGCGGCTCGATCGACATCGACCTGGTCCCTTCCGAGCTTCCAGCGGGACGGTCGTTCCTGATGGACAGGTATGCGGAGTCGGCGATCCGCTACATGGCCGAGTCCGGTGCTACCGCGGCGGACTTCGCGCGGGTCGTGGTGAAGAACCAGCACAACGGTGGGCTGAATCCGCTGGCGCAGTACGGCGCATCGCTGACCGTCGACGATGTGCTGCGGATGCGCGAGATCGTCGCGCCGTTCACGCTCGCGATGTGCTCGCCGATCTCGGACGGGGCGGCCGCCGCAGTTCTCGTCGCGGATGACTGGCCGGGTGTCGAGCACTCGGTGTCGGTGTTGACGTCGACGATGCGCTCGGCCGCACTGTCGGGCGAGGTGCCGGTGACCTCGCTCGCGTCCCGGGCTGCCTACGAGGCGTGCGGACTCGGTGTGGACGAGATGGACTGCATCGAGGTGCACGACGCGGCGGCATCGGCCGAACTGGTGCTCTGCGAGCAGCTCGGTCTGGGTTGCGGCCCGGAGCTGATCCGCAGCGGCGCGACGGCCCTCGGCGGTCGGATCCCGGTCAACACCAGCGGCGGGCTGCTCTCCCGCGGTCACCCGATCGGCGCGACCGGTCTCGCGCAGATCGTCGAGGCAGTGCTGCAGCTGCGGGGCACCGCCGGCGCGCGGCAGGTGCCCGATGCGGCACGCGCGCTCACCCAGAACGCCGGCGGCTGGCACGGTCGCGACAACGTCGTCAGCGTCGTCACGATCTTTGCGCGGAACTGAACTTCGAGCGGATGCTCAGAGCTCGGCGACCACCGGGATGATCCGCTCGCCGAGGATCTCGAGCGGGGTGATCGCGGCGACATCCGGTACCCGGCCGTGCACGTGCGCGACACCGAGCTTGGCCAGGTCTTCGAGTTCGCCGCGCAGCGCATCGACGTTCTCCCCGTTCGCGCCCGGGTCGAGCGAGGTGATCACGGTCTTCTCGATCTCGTCGTAGTCGCGGCCGACGTTCTCGCAATGCTGGCGCAGGACGTCCAGCTTGCGGGCGAGGTCCGGGCTGGGGAACAGGTTGCAGGCCTGTGCGTACTGGGCGACCAGACGCAGGGTCTTCTTCTCCCCCCCGCCGCCGATGAGGATCGGCGGGTGCGGGCGGCGGATCGACTGCGGCGAGTTGAGGGTGCGCTCGAGGGTGTAATGCCCACCCCGGTATGCGCTTTCGTCGTCGCTCCACATCTGCAGGCAGATCTGCAATGTCTCCTCCAGCCGCTCGAAGCGCTCCTTCGTCGGCGGGAAGGGCAGGCCCAGCCCGCGTGACTCGTCCTCGTTCCAGGCCGCGCCGATCCCGAGCATCGCGCGTCCCTCGGAGAGCACATCGAGGGTCGTGACGCACTTGGCCAGCAGGCCGGGCTCGCGGTAGACGACGGCGGTGACCCACGCCAGCAGTTCGATTCGCGTCGTACGGGCGGCGAGGTAGCCGAGGGCGGTGTAGGCCTCGAGCATGTCATGCTCCGGCGGCCCGATGACGCCGATCTGCCAGACGTGATCCATCACGCTGAGCCGGTGAAACCCCTGCTCCTCCGCTGCCTCGGCGATGCGGGTCAGGTCCTTGGCGAGGTTGCCAGCTCCGCCCGGGAAAGTGAAATCCGCGACATGCAAGCCGATCTTCATTGGATCCTCCACTGGATTGCCGAATGCCCTCGACGTTAGTACGACGGGTCGAGTGTGCCGCCTATGTTGATCAGGTCTTCATCCGTAATCACCGCTTCAGGGGTCCGCAAGCGACCAGTCGTGAGGAAAGGTGCTTACCTGCGTCCCGGAAAGCCAGCAGCAAGATCGCGGCGGACCTGCCGTGCGTCAGGCATCGGATCCCCGCGCGATCGTCGCGCTCGCTCGGCGCACCGCGATGCGTCCTGACCTTGTCGACAAGGCGTATGCCTCGGCCAGCCGATGCCCTGCACCCACTGGTCGGCTCGCTCGATGCTGCCCGCGTGCTTGTCCAACGGACGGCCTCCGGGCCCTCCAGCTGCAGTTCAGCGTGTTGTCACCACGCCCTAAGCCGAGCCGACACGGATCGCGTCGAGGTGCACCGATCCGCCGGTCCGGCCGGTACCGCTCACGAGCACGATGTTGCGTCCTGGATGCAGGTGGATGCTGGCCGAGTGACTGCCCCAACGACCGGCCGAAGCGCTCACGGTGACCGTTGACCTGCGCCCACGGTCGACCGTCGTCCCCGATAGC
Organism: Actinomycetota bacterium; assembly: GCA_030948475.1. GTDB lineage: Bacteria > Actinomycetota > Actinomycetes > Mycobacteriales > Jatrophihabitantaceae > JALZAI01. The sequence goes on along the minus strand of JALZAI010000205.1, from coordinate 34 downwards.
GCGGTGATCCGGAGCCGAGCCGATCCGCCCACAC
>JALZAI010000193.1 GCA_030948475.1 Actinomycetota bacterium | reverse complement strand
CTCGACCGTGACCGCATCGGCTACACCGGTGCGCTGGGAATTCCGTCGCTGCGCGCGGTGATCGCCGCGCATTACCAGCGGGTCTACGGACTCGAGATCTCGCCGGCGAACGTCGCCGTGACCACCGGGTCGTCCGGCGCGTTTCTCTACTCGTTCCTCGCGTCCTTCGACGAGGGGGACGTCGTCGCGATGGCGCGGCCCGGGTATCCGGCGTACCGAAACATGCTCGCGGCGCTGGGCTGCCGCGTCCTCGAGCTGCCCTGCGGGCCGCACACGCGCTTCCAGCCGACGGTGGCCGCACTCGACTCGCTGCCCTCGCCGCCCGCGGGACTAGTGATCGCGTCGCCGGCCAATCCCACCGGGACAATGGTCGACGCCGCCGAACTCGCCGCACTGACCGCCTGGTGCGACGCGCACGGTACCCGACTGATCAGCGACGAGATCTATCACGGCGTCACCTACGGCACCCCGGGATCGTGTGCATGGATGACCAGCCGGAACGCGGTGGTGGTGAACTCGTTCTCGAAGTACTTCTCGATGACCGGGTGGCGCATCGGCTGGCTGTTGGTGCCGGATTCGCTCGTCGACCCGGTCGACCGGTTGGCCGGCAACTTCGCCATCTGTCCGCCCGCGCTGTCGCAGATTGCGGCCGTCGCGGCCTTCGACTCGTACGAGGAGCTGGACGCCAATGTCGAGCGCTACGCGGCGAACCGTTCGCTGATGCTGCGGCGTCTGCCAGAGATCGGATTGAGCCGGCTGGCTCCCGCCGACGGTGCGTTCTATATTTACGCGGACGTGTCGCGGTGGACGTCCGACTCGTTGTCGTTCGGCGCGCGGCTGCTGCAGGAGACCGGTGTGGCGCTGGCGCCGGGCATCGACTTCGATCCGATCGACGGCGGCAAGTTCATCCGGATGTGCTTCGCCGGCGACGGCGCGGAAATCGCACAGGCGATCGACCTGCTCGGTGTCTGGCTCATCCGTCAGCCGACCCTTCTGGAATGTTGAGGGAGCGTCTAGCATGACTCCCGCGGCCCGCAGGTCGTCACGCTGGAGCATGGCGAACATCGGTGCCGGGCGCATCACCTCGCGGAATCCCAGCAGCCCGCAGTAGAAGGTGATCGCCTCGTCGACGTCGTTGACGATGTAGCGGGAGCTGACATTGGACACGGATCGGCTCCGTTCATCGGTCGGCCGTAGTGTCGAGTACCGGTTTGACGTCGACGATGGGCGTGCCGTCAATGGCCTCGAGCCCGGCGACCCGGACGCGGGTCCCGTCGCGAGCGAGAACGCGCACGCGGTGCAGACCGATCGGGTTGGGCCGATCCGGCGATCTCGTGGTGAAGACTCCCTGCTGCGGACGGGAGGTGTCGCCGCGCGGATACGTCACCAGCACCTCGCGGTTCGCCCGGTGCAGCCAGGTGAGCACGATGAGCTCCATCCCGACCGCGACATCACCCAAGCCTTGGGCGAGATCCGCGTCGAAAACCAGGTCAGCCTCCGGCGCGCCTTCGTCACCTTGCCTCGGCGCCGCCTCGCGGTCGGTCAACTCGCTGGCGACCCGGCCGATGCTCCGCAGCCTGAAACCGTCCACCGAGTCGTCAGTCCAGTTCCGCTTGCAGTAGCGCGGCCTTCTTGCGGCGCCCCGGGACGGTCGGTGGCGCGAGGGACCGGATCTCGGCCATCACCCGTTTGGAAACTCCGATCGCCGTCTCGCCTGGCTGCGCCTGGCCGCCTGCCGGCTCGAAGAATGCGACGCGGATCCGCGGACGCTTGGGGAAGCGCGCGATGTCCACGGCCCCCGTGACCCGCGCGCCGACCATGCGCGCGGACGGCACGGTCAGCGCCAGACGTCCGACTCCGCTCAGCGCGCGCAACGGCTTGCCCCGCGAGATCGTTCCCTCGGGGAAGACGCCGATACAGCTACCAGCCTGCAATGCGTCGATCGCTGCCGAAAGCGCCTGGGTGTCGCCGCGTCCGCGCTCTATCGGTATCTGACCCATCCCGTCGAGCACACGCGCGGCAGCCGGGTTCTTCCACAGCGACGCCTTCGCCAGCGCGCGGATCTGACGTCGGTCGATTCCGGCGACACCGATGACCACCGGATCCCAGTGGCTGTCGTGATTGGCGATCAGGAGCACCGGACCGTCGGGCAATTGCTGTTCGCCAACCACCTCGAGCCGTCCCCACCAGCGCACAATCGGGCGCGCGATCCACATGACGATCCGGTAGGTCAAAGAGATTCGCTCGGTGGCCATCGGCACATCATCGCAAGCCCGGTGTGTCAGCGCGGTGGGCCGTCGGGAGCCTCGACCGCCTCGAGCACTTCCACGGCATCGCCGACCCGGATCATCGCACCCGGCGCGTCCGGGATGAGGTTCATCCCGAACCAGGTCGCGCCGTCCCAGCGTCGGTAGCGCGCGAGCGTGGCGATCGGCTCCTTGCCCTTCACCGCGGTCTGCGGGTGCACCGTGGTCAACACGCAGCGGGCGCACCCGTTGACAGCGCGGAACTGCGCCGTCCCGATGCGCACCCGGCGCCAGCCATCCTCGGCGAATGCCGCCGCTCCGCGCACCACGACGCTGGGACGGAACCGGATCATCGGCAGCGGTCCCTCCTCCGCGCGCGGGCCGGCCAGGATCCAGTCGTTGACCTGGTCGAGGGATTCCTGAGCCGTGAGCAGCAGCGGGAAGCCGTCGGCCAGCGAGACCAGGTCGTCGGAACGCGCGAAGTGTGGATTCGGGTGCCGCCGCTTCGGGTCGTCGAGATAGACGAGCCGGGACGGGACGCCGGTGATCTTGCTGAACCACGCATGCGCGTCGGGTGTCGCAACCGCGGCCAGTACCGGCGTGCCGAAGACGCTCACCGGCACCAGGCACGGCGGCCCGGGGACGTCCACGTGCATCGCCGGCACGTCCGGCGAGGTGAGATCGAGCGATCCGTCCGCGCCCAGGCGCGGGACGGCCAGCACGAGACGCGGGTACTCGCGTGCCGTGAGCGCCTCGCCGTCCTCACCGACCAACATCCAGCGGCGGTCGCCGGCCAGCCCCCACGGCTCGACCGTCGCCGATTGCAGTGTTTCGCCGCGGCAGGACTTCACCGGGAAGCGGTTGATCGCAGTCAGCGTGATCGGCACGTCCCGAATCTATCGTCGCGGCAACGCTCGACACGCGTCCGACGAACAACGCACGAAGTGTCGACTCTGGACATGGGCCCGCTCAGCCCGAAAGGATGTGCCGACGGTCCACCCCAGCTGAGGAGGCGCACGGCATGAAAACGAAGGCCGCAGTAGTCTATGAACCCGGCAAGCCGATCGAGATCGAGGAACTGGAGCTGGACGGGCCGAAGGACGGCGAGGTCCTGATCCGCTACACGCACGCCGGGCTGTGCCACTCCGACGTCCACATCGCGCACGGCGATCTCGAGGCGCGGCTGCCGATGGTGCTCGGTCATGAGGGCGCCGGCATCATCGAAGAGGTCGGGCCCGGCGTCACCCGGGTCAAGGCCGGCGACCACGTGGTGTGCTCGTTCATCCCGAATTGCGGTACGTGTCGGTGGTGCTCGACCGGGCAGCAGGCCATCTGCGACATGGGTGCGACGATCCTCGAGGGCTACCTGCCCGGCGAGCGGTTCCCGATCAGCGGCCCCAAGGGTCAGTACGGCGCGATGTGCATGCTCGGCACGTTCAGCCAGTACGGCGTCATCCACCAGAACTCGGCGATCAAGGTGGACGACGACCTGCCGCTGGACAAGGCCGTCCTGGTCGGCTGCGGCGTGCCGACCGGCTGGGGATCGGCGGTGTACGCGGCCGACGTCCGTCCCGGCGAGACGGTGCTCGTCTACGGGGTCGGTGGCATCGGTATCAACGCGGTGCAGGGTGCGGCATACGCCGGCGCGAAGAACGTCATCGCAGTCGACCCGCTGGAGAACAAGCGCGAGAAGGCAATGGAACTCGGCGCGACGCACGCGGTTGCCACCGCCGAGGAGGCAGACGCGCTCGCCAAGGACCTCACCGGCGGCAACGGTGCCGACAAGGCGATCCTGACCGTGGGCCTGATGACCGCCGAGGTCGTGGGCGCCGCGTTCGGAGCTACCGGCAAGGGCAGCACGATCGTGCTCACTGGGTTGAACAAGATGATGGAGCCGACCATCCAGCTGCCGGGCACGATCCTGACGCTGTGGAAGAAGACGGTGAAGGGGACGTTGTTCGGCGACTGCAACCCGACCGTCGACATCCCGCGGATCCTCGGCCTGTATCAGAACGGCGACATCAAGCTCGACGAGATCATCACCAAGACCTACACGCTGGACCAGGTCAACGAGGGCTACGACGACCTGCTCGCGGGCAAGAACGTCCGCGGCGTGGTGATCCACGAGCACGCCTGAGGTGCACATGACTCTTCGCGAGTGGCGATTTTGCGCGCGAGTGGCGAGTCATACCTCGCCACCCGCCGCGGAACTCGCCACTCGGCGGGTGGGTCGGTGGTGACGGACCTGCTCGACGAGCCGATCGGACGCGCCCGCGAGGTGGAGTTGCTGCGCGCTACGCTCGACAGTGGCGCGCACGTCGTCCTGGAGGGGCCGCCCGGGACGGGCAAGAGCACCCTGCTGCGGGCCGTGGCGGCGTCCCAGGACGTGGCATTTCTGTTCGTCGAGGGTAATGCCGAGCTCACCCCCGCGCGGCTGGTTGGGCACTTCGACCCGGCACGCGTGCTGGCCGACGGCTACATCGAGGAGATCTTCGTCGACGGGCCGCTGATCGCCGCGCTGCGCAGCGGCGGGTTGCTCTACGTCGAGGAGCTCAACCGGGTCCCGGAGGAGACGCTCAACGTCCTGATCACGGTGATGTCCGAGGGCGAGCTGCACGTCCCGCGTCTGGGCAAGGTCGAGGCGGCGAAGGGCTTCCGGCTGGTTGCCGCGATGAACCCGTTCGACGCGGTGGGGACCGCGCGGATCTCGGCGGCCGTGTACGACCGGACCTGCCGGATCGCGATGGGCTACCAGCCTGCCGCGGACGAGGACGCGATCGTGGTGCGTCAGGCGCTGGCGGTGCCCGACGAGTGGCGCGGCAAGGTGGTTGAGCTGACCCGCCGCACCCGCGCGCACCCCGACGTCCGGATCGGGTCCTCGGTTCGCGGGTCGATCGACATGACCCGGTTGGCGGGGTCGCTGGCGGCTGCCCGCGACGTCCCGGTCACCGACTGGCACGTCGGCCTGGACGCCGCCCTGGTCGCGCTGTCTGGACGGATCCGGCTGGCCGAGTCCGGTAGCCGATCGTCCGAAGCACTCGTGCGCGAACTCTACGAGGGCGTGTTCGGCCCGCCACCGGCCCACGAGGACCAGACGCGAGACGGTGATCCGCCGGGGGAAGCGCCAGCCCGCCGCCGGCGGGCAGCCAACCCCTAGCGCGTCCGTCGAAGGGCGGGCGGCGCACCGTCGCGCGCTCGGATCTCGCCCGGCGCCACGAGCAGTTCGGCGACGTCTCGCCCCAGGTCGGCGAGCTTGACGAAGACGCGCTCGACGCGGCCCTGCGCGACGAACCCGGCAAGGCGCTGGAGCTGCTAGCCGACCTCACCGTCGCCACCGACGAACGGCTGCGTGAGCGGGCCCGGTGGCTGGCCGGCCGGATCCTGCTCGAGCGGGCGCGTGCGGGCGTCGCGCGGCGCAGCGGTAGCGCGAAGCTGCGGACGGTCGCCGCCGACCGGGGCGGTGATCTCGACGTCGACCTGTCCATGGAGGCCATCGCGTCCTCGCGCGCCGAAGGTCGCCAACCCCATCTGGACGAGCTGGTGGCCCGCGACTGGGGTCGCCCGGATCTGGCGCTGTGCCTGCTGGTCGACGCGTCCGGCTCGATGAGCGGAGACCGCCTCGCGGCGGCGGCGCTGACCGCGGCCGCGTGCACCTGGCGGGCGCCTGCGGAGTTCGCCGTGCTCAGCTTCGCGCGGCAGGTGCGGGTACACCGTCCCGTCCTCGGGCGCGCTGGTCCGGAGACGGTCGTCAACGAGCTGCTCGGCCTGCGCGGGCACGGGATGACGGCGGTAGCCGCCGCACTTCGGGCTGGCGCCGAGCAGCTGGAAGCGGCGCGCGCGAGAAGGCGGGTAACGGTGCTGCTCAGCGACTGCCGCGCCACGGATGGCGAAGATCCCGTCCCGCCCGCGCTCGCGCAAGCCGAACTCGTGGTGATCGCGCCGGCCGACGACAGCGCCGAGGCCGAGTCGCTCGCGGCGACCGCGGGCGCTCGGATCGCGACCATCGCAACTGCTGACGAGGCGCCGCGGGCGCTGGCGAAACTGCTGGACGGCTGAGCCGCCGTCCGGCACGGTGGACGGATGTACGACATCGCAGCGCAGGTGCAGGGCTGGCTCGACGAGCAGCGTCCGGCGCGCGTCGCCCAGGTGGTCGCGACGCTCGGGTTCAGCTCACGCGAGCCGGGGTCCGGTCTCGCCTGGACCGGCGGCGTCGCCGCTGGCGCGCTCTTCCCGGGTGTGGACGCCGACCTCACCTCGTCCGAGGACGGCCTGGTCGAGGTGACGATCAGTCAGCGCGAAGCGGTTGCCGCAGGGCTGGCGTGCGGGGGAGTGGCGACAGTGCTCGTCCAGCCCGCGGGCGCGTTCCCCGCCGACACGTGGACCCGGCTGATGCGTCGCGAACCGTTGTGCTTGCTCACCGAGATAGCCGGCGACGATGCTGCCCAGACGAGGCTCTACACGCCGGCGAACGTCCGCGACGCCGCGCAGCGCCCCC